>DASWSY010000696.1:0-2071 GCA_036402415.1 Rhizobacter sp.
TGCGGGCCTGATGCAGGGTCGCTTCCTGCAGCGCAACTTCATCGGCGCCGAGGAGACGGCGGCCTACAAGGCGATCGGCGAAATCCGAGGCCACCTCGACCGCCTCAACCCTGGCAACGAAGGCGACCTGCTGGCGCCCAACAAGCTCCTGGGCATCATCCCCTTCGGCAACAAGCTCAAGGCCTACTTCCGCAAGTTCGAAAGCGCCGGCTCGCAGCTGCAGAAATCGATGAGCCAGCTCTACGCCGCCCGCGACGACGTGCAGAAGGACATCGTCGACATCGAAGCCACCCGCACCAAGCTGTGGGACGCGATGCAGAAGCTCGCCGCCGCGGCGCAGTTCGCCACCTCGCTCGATGCGCGCCTCGCCGAGAAGGTGCAGTCGCTGAAACCCACCGACCCGCAGCGCGCCAACGCGCTGGAGCAGGAGGTGCTCTTCTACGCCCGCCAGAACCTCGCCGACATCCTGACGCAGCAGGCCGTCTGCGTGAACGGCTACCTCGCGCTCGACGTGCTCAAGAAGACCGGCCGCGAAATGATGAATGGCTGCAGCCGTGTGGCCACCACCGGCATGAGCGCGCTCGCGGTCGCGCAGACGGTGGCGCGTGCCACCGGCAACCAGGTGCAGGTGATGGAGATGCTGCAAGGCGTCAACACCACCATCGGCAACCTCATCACCGAAACCGGCCGCCAGCTCAACAGCCACGTCGACAAGACGGCCGAGTTCGCGAGCAACCCCATGCTCGGCATCGACAAGATCAAGGAAATGTTCGACCAGACCTACAAGGCCATGGACGCGATGGACTCGTTCCGCTCCAAGGCGATCACGGTCATGGGCCAGAACAACACCATCATGGCCGAGCAGCTTCAGAAGAGCCAGCAGTACATCGACCGTGTGCGCCAGCAGCAGGCCCGCGAGGCGGGCCAGGCGCAGATCCAGGGGCCGGTCGCGCTCTGACTGCGCGCGTCAGCGCCTGAGTTGGCCCACGATGCGGGCCAGCGCCAGCGTCGTGCGGTCTTCCTGCCAGGGGCCGATGATCTGCACGCCGATCGGCAGGCCTTCTTTGGACTTGCTCGCTGGCGCGACTGTGGCCGGCAGGCCGGCGACGGTGGCAATGCCGGGCCAGGCGAGCTGGTCGCCGTAGGGCGTGAGTTCGCCGTCCACAGCCAGTTGCCGTGCTTGCCACGGCCCGTCGTCGAACTGCAGGAAGGCCGGTGTGCCGAAGGCCGGCGCGAGCACCGCGTCGAACTCGCGGAAGAAGGCCGCCCACTGGTTGCGCAGGCGTTGCCGAGCGTCGAGCAGGCCCAGCCACTGGTTGGCGCTGAGCTCGGGCTGCTGCTCGGGCGTGGCCCGGTTCACCTCGGTCATCAGCATCGGGATGTAGAGCTTGTGCGAGGCATCGAGGTCGGGCAGCAGCGCGCTGCTGCGCGAGACCTTGGCGCCGGCGCGCTCGAAGTCGGCGGCGAGCGCGGCCAGCATCTGGCGCGTGTCGGTGTCGGTCGCGCAGCGCGGGTGCGTGTCGACCACCAGCAGTCGCACACCCTTCGGCGACGTGGCGCGTGGCGGCGGGGGCGTGAAGCGCAGCCCCGGGTCCAGCGGGTCGGCCACGGCCAGCAGGTCGAAGGCGAGTGTGAGGTCGTCGATGTGGCGGGCCAGCGGCCCGATCACCGCGAGGCCCGAGCCGGCCCCGTCGGCGCGCGGCGGCTTGTGCCCGCGTGGTGGCATCAGGCCGAAGCTCGGCTTGTGCCCATAGAGCCCGCAGAAGTGCGCCGGCACGCGGATCGAGCCGCCGATGTCGGAGCCGAGTTCCAGCGGCACCATGCACGAGGCGAGAGCCGCGGCCGAGCCGCCCGAGGATCCGCCCGGCGAACGTTTGAGGTCGAGGGGGTTGTTGGTGCGGCCGTAGAGCGGGTGCACCGTCTGCCAGTCGCCGAGTGCCACCGGCACGTTGGTCTTGCCGAGGATGATGGCGCCGGCCTCCTTCATTCGTGTGACCGCCAACGCGTCGGCATCGGGCCGGTAGTCGGCAAATTCGGCAAAGCCCCAGGTGGTGGGCAGGCCCGCCACGTC
>DASWSY010000697.1:0-1692 GCA_036402415.1 Rhizobacter sp.
TTGGCCGGGATCGCCGCCGCGGTGACCTGCTGCACGCGGTAGTTCTTGCCGCCGTGGCTGAAGCGCACCTCGGCCGAGTTGCCGAAATCGCGCTTGACCGAGTCGAGCCGCGTGCGTTCGTCGTGCGAGAGCGACAGCAGCACGTTGAAGCCGTTCTCCTCCAGCTTGCCGAAGCCCTTGGTCGCGCTCACCCGCTTCTCGCGCGCCCCACCCCGCGGGAACGACAGCCCCACCGACACGTCGCCCTCGTCGCTGTTGCGCCGGGTGATGAAGTTGACGACACCGGCGATGGCGTCGGCACCGTAAAGCGTCGAAGCGCCATCGGTCAGGATCTCGATGCGCTCGATGGCCGCGAGCGGGAGCGCGTTCAGGTCCATCGCCGCGCCAAAGCCCGTGAGCGTCTGACCGCCGAACTGCGCCATGCGGTGGCCGTTCAGCAGCACCAGCGTGCGCGTGTCGCCCAGGTTGTGCAGCGACACGGTGTTGATGCCGCCGGTGCCGCCGCCCACGCCGCCCGATTCGCCGAACGAGCCCTGCACGTAGGTCAGGCGCTGCAGCAGGTCGGAGACGGAGGTGGCGCCCGTGCGCGCGATGTCTTCCTTCCTGATCACCTGCACCGGAAGCGCTGATTCGGCGTCGATGCGGCGGATCGCCGAGCCGGTGATCTCCACGCGCTCGAGCTGCGGCTGGCCGAAGGCCGGGCCACAGGCCAGCATGCCGCCAAGGGCCGCGAGTGCAGCCGAGCCGAACTTGGTTTTGGTGAACATGGAAGCTCCTGGAATGCCGGCCCCAACCGACGTGGTTCTTGTGTGCGTGCCTGAAATCAATCGCGCATTGTCTTCAAAGCCATGCAGGGCACCCTCTGGAGTATCCCCAAGCTGTATGACGCCGTGCGAACGCCCGACCCGCTCGCCATGTCATGCACGGGCTCGGGGCGCGATGCGCGGAACCGCTGCGAGCAGCGTGCGGGTGTAGTCGCTCGCCGGCCGGTGCAGCACCTGCTCGGCGGGCCCGGCTTCGGCGATGCGGCCGTGCTGCATCACCACCACGCGGTCGGCGATGTACTCGACCACGCCGATGTTGTGCGTGATGAAGAGGTACGACACCCCGAGCTCGCGCTGCAGTTCGCGCAGCAGGTTGAGGATCTGCGCCTGTACCGACACGTCCAGCGCCGAGGTCGGCTCGTCGCAGACGATGAGCCGGGGCTTGAGCGCGAGCGCCCGGGCGATGGCGATGCGCTGGCGCTGGCCGCCCGAGAACTCGTGCGGGTAGCGCTGCAGCGCCTCGGCGCGCAGGCCCACACGCTCGATCAACGCGGCGACCTCGCTGCGCCGCTCGCCCGGTGCGATGTCGGGCCGCAGCGACATCAGCCCCTCTTCCAGCAGTTCGGCGACGCGCATGCGCGGGTTGAGCGAGCCGAACGGGTCCTGGAAGATCATCTGCACCGCGCGACGGGCCTCGCGCAGGCGTTCGCCCTGCAGGGTGAAAAGATCCTGCCCGTCGAGGAGCGCGCGGCCTTCGATTCGCGCCTGGCGCCGCAGCAGCTGCACGACGGCCTTGCCGGTGGTCGTCTTGCCGCAGCCGGATTCACCCACCAGCGCCACCGTCTCGCCCTCTCCGACCTGGAACGACACCTCGCTCACCGCGGTGAAGTGCTGCTTCGCGCGCTGCAGCAGCCCCTGCCGGAGGGGG
>DASWSY010000698.1:0-1874 GCA_036402415.1 Rhizobacter sp.
GTGGTGAGCGGGCGGGGGACACGGAGGGATTTGTTCACCCCAGCCCCTTGGCGCCGGTCCGACGAAAACGAGCAAGGGAAACTCCCTCCCCCCCTGGCACACCCCGCCACCGTTTGGCGCGGATTGCCACTTACGCCAAGCGCGCAGCGGTCCAAGAATTTCCTGCATCAACGTATCGCCTCGTCAGTGGGCGAGCGGTGATCGTCATTCGCCTGGAGGGCGTCGGCGCATCTCACCCCAAGCAGGAGACAAGACCATGACCTTTCGCCATCGCCTGATGCGCGGCCTGTGCAGTGCTGCGCTCGTCGCAGGCCTGTCCTTCGGTGCGACCACGCACGCCGTTGCCGCCGACACCTACACCCAGACGAGGTACCCCGTCGTGCTCGTGCACGGCGCCTTCGGCTTCGATGCCATCGGGCCCGTGAGCTACTGGTACGGCATCGTCAGCGCGCTCAGAAGCGGCGGCGCCACCGTCTACACGCCCAGCGTGTCGGGTGCGGAAACGTCTGAAGCGCGTGGCGAACAACTGCTGCGCCACCTGCGCTCGCTCAAGGCCGCCTACGGCCACCAGAAATTCAACCTCATCGGCCACAGCCACGGTGGCCCGACCGCACGTTACGTCGCGGCCGTGGCCCCCGATCTGGTGGCCTCGGTGACGACGGTGGGTTCGCCGCACGCCGGCAGCAAGGTCGCCGATGCGATCGAGACCGTGACCTCCTGGACCGGCACCACCGGCTTCGCCGCCACGCTTGCCAACGGGCTGGCCGCCACCATCGCCTTCCTCTCCGGCTCGCCCAGCCTGCCGCAGGATGCGCTGGGTTCGCTGAAGTCGCTCAGCACCCGCGGCGCGGCCGACTTCAACCGGCGCTTCCCGCAGGGCAAGCCCACGTCATCGTGCGGCCAGGGCCCGGCCTCGGTGAACGGCATCCGCTACTGGTCGGTCGGCGGCACCAGCGTCGCGACCAACATCCTCGACGTGAGCGACGGCCTGCTGGTGGCCAGCAGCGTGGTCTTCGGCTTCGAGCAGAACGACGGCCTGGTGAGCCAGTGTTCCAGCCACTGGGGCACCGTGCTCAAGGACAACTACGCGTGGAACCACCTCGACGAAGTGAACCAGGCCTTCGGCCTGCGCGGTCTCTTCTCGCAGGACCCGGTGGCCTTCTACCGCTCGCAGGCCAACCGCATCAAGTCGGCAGGCTTGTGATGTTCGCGCGGCACCGGTGGCTCTATGGCGCGGTGCCGCTCGCACTCGCATTGGTGTGGGCCGCCTACGGGTGGCTCACATCCGAAGACGGCCGGCGGCCACAAGCGGCTGCGCCGGTCTTCACCGATTGGAACTTCAGCCCCTACGCCCGTGGCGAACCGCTGCCGGCGGTCCAGCACAACGCCGACGCGGCCCGCGCGGCCGATGCCGCTCGTGCGCACGTGCAGAACGTGCTCGAACGCGGCTCGCTGCGCGAGTCGGAAGTGGACGGCGACTGGGGCCGCTGGCTCGACGGCCAGTTGCAACCCAGCCGCACGCTGCGCCAGCGGTTCGACTACCTGCTGACCGCCCTCGGCGAGGCCGACCCCGCGCAGCTGCGCCACTGGATCGAGCAGGAGGTCACCGCGCAGATGAGCGCCGCCGCCGCACGCCAGGTGCTCGCCGTGTGGGACCGTTACGTCACCCTGCAGCAGCACCGCTTCCGCAACGCACCCGACGTGAACGACCCGTCGACCTGGGCCGCCGCGCTCGGCGAGCACACGCGGGTGCGCCAGCAGGTGCTGGGCCGCGACTGGGCCCAGGCCTTCTACGGCGACGAGGAAGCCGCGTTCGCGCGCTACATCGAGCAGCGCAAGACCGGTGCACCCGCCGAGCCCGACGGCACGACGCT
>DASWSY010000699.1:0-2042 GCA_036402415.1 Rhizobacter sp.
ATGGTCTGAGATCGACGTCTTCTGGCCCGGCGCGCCGTGCAGCGGACGGCGTGCTGCAGAAGTGCAGTGGCGAGGGGCGGACGGCGGCTTCCTGCGACGGTCGCTGTCCGCGGACTGCATCGGCACACGGGCGGGGCGGCCACGCCCCGTCGATTCTTCCAACACGGGCAAGCCGCCCGACGCTCACCTGAAAGAGACACCATGAAACAGCAACTCCTTGCGCTGGCTGCGTGCGCCCTCCTCGCGGAGGTGGCCTCGGCCCAATCGACCGTCACGATCTACGGCATCGCCGATGCCGCCGTCGAACGCATCAAGGGGGCGACCAGCCTCACGCGCGTGTCGTCTGGCCAGTGGCAGGGTTCGCGCTGGGGCCTGCGCGGCCGCGAAGACCTGGGCGGCGGCCTGGCCGCCTTCTTCGTGCTGGAGCAGGGCTACACCCTCGACAACGGCCAGCTCGGCCAGGGCGGGCGTGCCTTCGGGCGACAGGCCTTCGTCGGCCTCGCCAGCTCGCTCGGCTCGCTTCGCCTGGGCCGCCAGTACTCGCCCTTCGACGACGTGGCCGGCCTGGTCGGCACCAAGACCTACGACGTGCTGAACGTGGCGCGCGCGATCGGCGTGGAGAACAACGACCGCCTCGACAACACGCTCACCTACTTCACGCCCACGATCGGCGGCCTGGAGGTGCAGCTCCAGTACAGCCTGGGCGACGAGCGCGTCACCACCGACGCCAGCCGCAACGCCAACAAGTCGTACAGCCTGGGCGGCGTCTACAAGGGCGGGCGCATCATCGGCGGCGCGGCCTTCATCAACATCATCGACGTCGACGGTGCCACGGCCGGCGACCAGCGCCGCCGTGCGGGCATGCTGGTGGGCGGCTACGACTTCGGGCCGTTCCGCGCCAACGCCTACGCCCACGTGCAGGGCCTGGGCACCGAGGAGCGCAAGTGCATCGTCGGCGGCAACGTGCTCGTGCCCGTCGGCGCATTGACGGTCGGCCTCGGCGCCGCGCTGGTGAAGAACGCCACCGGCTCCGCGGCCGACGACGACGCCACGATCTTCACGCTGCAGGGCAAGTACGACTTCAGCCGGCGCAGCGCGCTCTACGCCAACGTGACGGCGGTGTCGAACGATGGCAGCGCGGCCACGGGCTCCAACCTCGGCTTCAACAGCCCCACCCGCGGCAGCAACTCCAACGGCATCGAGGTCGGCATCCGCCACGCCTTCTGATCCGTCACGCGGCGGCACTCGCCGCCGCGTGACGGGCCTCAGCTCCTGAGCTTGAGCAGCTGCGTGATGACGGTGGCGATGCCTTGCTCGAACTGCAGGAAGCTGTCGAGCTCGGGGCCGTAGAGCGCGGAGCCGACCCAGTTGTTCTCCAGCAGCGACTGCCTCCACGCGTGGCTCTCGGTGGTGGCGGCGACCAGTTGCCGCAGCGTGGCCCGCTGTGCGTCGCCGAGGCCCCGTGGCGCGAACACGGCACGCCAGTTGGCAAGCTCGGTGTCGACGCCCTGCTCGCGCAGGGACGGCACGCCGAAGAGCGCGCGCCGCGACGACACCGCCAGCGCGTGCAAGGCCTTCGCTTCGATGCCGCTCTTGAATTCGCTGTAGCCCGAGATGGCGATGTGCGCGCGCCCCGACTGCAGCAGCGCGATGGCCTCCTTGCCGCTGGAGGTGGGCGTGTAGTTGAGCCTGCGGGGGTCGAGCTTGAGCGAGCGCAGCAGCATGGCGGCCAGCATGTGGTCGACCCCGCCGGCCGAGCCGCCGGTGAAGGTGACGCTCTGCACGTCGGCGGCGAGTCTGGGCAGCAGGTGCTTGAGCGTGGGCAGCCCGCGGTCGGCCAGGCTGCACAGCACCATGTAGTCGCTCGTGAGGCGCGCGACCGGTGCCACCTGCTGGAGCGCCTCGGACCGTTTCATTGCCAGCGCCCCCACCATCACCAGCCCGCCCACCAGCAGCGCATGCGGGTCGTCGCGGTGGCGTTCGGCGAAGTCGGCAAGGCCGAGCGTGCCGCCCTCGCCACCGCGGTTCTCGTAGCTCACGCT
>DASWSY010000700.1:0-1701 GCA_036402415.1 Rhizobacter sp.
CCCCGTCGTCATCCCCGCGCACGCGGGAATGACGGATGAGACTCATGAGCCCGTTGGGCGCCAGCAGCACCACCGCCAGCAGCACCGCGCCCAGGCCGAACTGCCAGTGGATGGTGTAGGCCACCAGCACCTCTTCGAGCAGCAGGAACACCGCCGCGCCCAGCAGGCCGCCGTAGAGGTAGCCCACGCCGCCGAGGATCACCATCACCATCAGCATGCCCGACTGGCTCCACTGCAGCAGCGCGGGGCTGACGAAGTTGCCCTGGTTGGCGAGCAAGGCGCCGGCCAGGCCCGCGATGGCGCCCGCCAGCGTGAAGGCGATGAGCTTGTGGCGGAAGACGGCGAAGCCGAGCGCCTCCATGCGCGTCTCGTTCTCGCGGATGCCTTGCAGCACGTGGCCGAAGCGTGCGTTGAGCAGCCGGGCGATGGCGACGAACGCCAGCACGCACACGGCCAGCACCACGTAGTAGAACTGCACGTCGTTCGCCAGGTCCAGGCCCAGGCCGAGCTTCGAGCGCGAGACGAGCGACAGGCCATCGTCGCCGCCCCAGGTCTTGAGCGACACCATCAGGTAGTACAGCATCTGCGCGAAGGCCAGCGTGATCATGATGAAGTAGACGCCCTGCGTGCGCAGGCTCACCAGGCCGATCACGAAGGCGAAGAGCCCGCCCACCACGAAGGCCGCCGGCCAGGCCACCCAGGCCGACACCACGCCGCCCTGCATGAGGATGCCCACCGTGTAGGCCCCCATGCCGACGAAGGCCGCATGGCCGAAGCTCACCATGCCTCCGAAGCCGAGGATGAGGTTCAGGCTCGTGGCGGCCAGCGCAAAGATGAGGATGCGGCTCGCCACGCCGACGTAGAAGCTTTCGCCGAGTGCGTCCAGCACCAGCGGCAGTGCGGCCAGCAGCACGAGCAGTGCCACGGCGATGCGCGGGTGGAGTCGGTGGTCGAGCAGGCTCGTGTTCATCTCAGCCGTGCGAAGGAAACAGCCCACGCGGCTTCCAGAAGAGCACGCCGGCCATCAGCACATAGATCAGGATCGACGCCACGGCCGGGCCGGCACTGGCGCCGAAGAGCATCGGCACCAGCGTGCGCCCGGCGGTGTCGACGCCACCCACCAGCAGCGCGCCCAGCAGCGCCCCGCGGATGGAGCCGATGCCGCCGATCACGATCACCACGAAGGCGAGGATCAGGATGCTCTCGCCCATGCCCACCTGCACCGCCAGCAGCGGGCCGAGCATGCCGCCGGCCACCGCGCACAGGGCCGCGCCGATGGCGAAGATCGCGGTGAAGAGCAGTCGCACGTTGGTGCCCATGGCCTGCGCCATCTCGCGGTTGGACGCGCCCGCCCTCACCTGCATGCCCACGCGCGTGCGCGTGACCAGCAGGTACAGGAGCAGCGCGACCGCCAGGCCCACGCCGATGATGAAGAGGCGATACGCCGGGTAGCTGAAGCCGGGCAGAAGCTCCACCGGACCCGAGAGGGCCGGCGGCATCGCCATCGGCACCGGCTGCGAGCCCCAGATCATGCGCACCGCTTCGTTGGCCATCAGCAGGATGGCGAAGGTGCCCAGCACCTGCGAGAGGTGATCACGCTGGTACAGGCGGCGCAGCACCGTGAGCTCGAGCAGCACGCCGATCGCCGCCGTGGCGAGCACCCCGCCGCCGAGCCCGATCCAGAACGAGCCCGAGGCCGCG
>DASWSY010000701.1:0-3709 GCA_036402415.1 Rhizobacter sp.
TGAAAGGCCGCATCGAGCAGGTTGCGCGGCTCGCCTCGGCCTCGCGCGACCCCTTCGTCTACGCGATCGCGCTCCAGGCCTGCAGCGGCCGGCACGGCCCGGAGGGCGGCTCGTGCAACCTGCTCAGCGCCGCGCAATGGGTGCGGCTCGACCCCGACAACGCCGTGCCGTGGCAGGCCCTGGCCGCCGAGGCACGCGCGCGCGACGAGCCGCAGGCGGAAGACATGGCCCTGCAGCTCGCCGCGCTCGCGCCGCGCACCGACGTGCACGCCGGCCGGCTGCCGCGGCTGGTGGACAAGGCGCTCGGGCCGCAGGTGAGCACGCTGCAGCGCACGCTCGCCCTGAATGCCGGGCTGAGCGCCGAAGCGGTGTGGTCGGCCTCGCACGGCGTGCCGGTGCTGCACACGCAGCAGGGCCACGACCTGAGCTGCGACGGCATGGCGCGCCTGCTCGCCGCGGCCACGCGCTGAGCCGGGGCCTGCGGCCGTGCGCCTCAGGCGATGCCGGCGTCCTGCTGGGCGCGCAGGCGCGCATTGACGTAGGCGCCCTGCGGCACGTGCAGCAGGTCGGCGATGCGCCACAGCACGTGGCGCTCGTGCTCGCTCAGGTGGCCGTCGGCGTAGGCCACGCGCCACATGAGCTCGACCATGCGCAGCTTCTGCGGCATCTCGAAGCGCTCGTTGATGTGCGAGGTGAAGCTGAAGAGGTCGGTGGCGCGGCGGGCGGCCTCCTCGGCCAGCTCGGCGAGGCGCTGGGCTTCGTCGTCGCTCAGCGAGAACTTGTCGCGCAGGCCGTCGAGCACCGCTTCGCGTTCGCCGGCGTGAAAGCTCGCGTCGGCGCGCATCACCTCCACCAGCATCACTGCGGTGGCGAGCTGCAGGGTGTGCTCGCCGGCGGCGGCATCGGCCGTGTCGGCAGGCGGCCGCAGGCTGTCGAAGAGGTCCTTGAGCGTCTTGAGCATGGTGCCGATGATGTCACCCGCCCCGAAAAGCCGCCCCGCGGGCCGCGTAAACCCTTGTCCGACGGACACGACTGGTTGCACTTGGCGAGCACGCACTCCCTGGCCGGCTGCGCCATCCCTAGAACCGGGTGGTAGGGGATCTCGTGCAGGCGAGAAGCGACTGCCAGAATTTTCATCCCTGTGTGCCTTCCGAGGTGGTAGTCGATGGGTTCGTCTTGCTTGGCCGGCACGCGCCGTGTGCAGCGGTTGCTTCTGGGTGTCTTGATGGCCGCTGCGCTGGCGGCCTGCGGCGGAGGGGGTGACGACGGGTCGGGTCTCGACTCGGGCGACCCCGAGCAAGGCTCGGTGCCCACCGAGGAGGACAACGCCTCGCTCGGCGTCGAGACCCTCCTTGGGCGTGGCGGCGCCGAATACTTCCCGATCGGCAACGGCGACCAGTGGGTCTACCGCACCGGCGACGACGGGCTGCTCAAGTTCAGGGTGGCCGGGCGCGAACGCATCGGCGAGTTCAACACCCACGTCGTCACGCACAACGTGCCGGGCTTTGCGCCTTTCGAGCAGGTGCACTTCGTGGCCGACGGCCGCGCGGTGCGCCAGGTGCCGGGGGTCGATGCCAACCCGGTGCTGCAGGCCCTCGGGCCGATCGACGTGATGCGCTTCCCGCTCATCCCGGGCGACCGCTTCGAGCAGGTCAACCGCACCGTCGACTCGGGTGTCGACATCGACGGCGACGGCCGCACCGATGCGCTCACCGTGCGCGCCCACGTCACCGTGGTCGCCTTCGAACTGCTCACCCGCGTGGAGGCCGGCCTCTTCGCGCGCACCGCGCACCTGCGCACGCGCATCGAGCAGACGCTGGTCGCGTCGTCCACCGGCGCGCGCACCACGCTCAACGCCACGCTCGACGACTGGTACGCGCCCGGTGTCGGCCTCATCCGCAGCCGCGGCGTGTACCGTGAGGGCGAGGCGGTGGCCAGCAGCAACCAGAGCCTGCTCGCCTACCGCGTGAACGGGCGCCGCAGCGACGCCGTCGCCCCCACCGTCACCGCCATGGACCCGGCGCCGCGCAGCCTGCACGGCAGCCGCACCATCGTCAACGTCGACTTCAGCGAGCCGCTCGACGCCGATGCGCTGCTGGCCACGAGCGTCACCATCACCGACGCGAACGGCCGCACGGTGTTCGGCAACCTCGGGCTGTCAGGCAACCGGCTCACCTTCACGCCCTTCGAGCCGTGGCCGAGCGGTGTCTACACGATCCGCCTGGGCGCGGGGCTGGTCGACCTGGCGGGCAACCCGCTGCGCCCGAGAAGCTGGAGCTTCACCATCGAGGCCGAAGCACCGACGGTGGTGTCGCTCTCGCCGGCGCGCGATGCGAACGACGTCGCGCTCGACGCCGTGCTGCGCGCCGAATTCAGCGAGCCGCTGGCCGCGAGCACCGTGCCGGGCAGCGTGCGGCTGGTCGAGACGGCCACGGGCACGCAGGTCGCCGCGACGGTCACGCTCGTCAACCCGCGCACCGTCACCATCCGCCCGCAGGCGCCGCTGCAGCGCGCCACCCGTTACGTGGTGCAGTTCGACCCGAGCCTGACCGACCTGCGCGGCAACCCGGTGATGGTGAGCCAGCCCTGGACCTTCGGCACCGACCCCGGCCTCTTCGGCTACCCCACGCCGGTGCGGCCGCAGTTCGCGCCCGAAGCGGTGGCGGTGGGCGACGTCAACGGCGACGGGCTCGACGACGTGGTCATGAGCACCTATTTCTCCTTCGACCCCGCCAACGACTTCAAGCTCGTGGTCTACCTGCAGCGTGCCGACGGCACGTTGGCCGACCCCGTGCGTTATGCCAACGCGAGCTGGAGCGACTGCAAGTCGAGCTCTCTCGCGATCGCCGATCTCGACGGCGATGGCCGAAATGACGTCGCCATCGCCCAGGGCGGCTGCGGCGTCGAGATCTTCATCCAGCAGGCCGACGGCACGCTCGCCAGCGGCAACTGGCTGCCCTACGGCGAGTCGCACCGCATCCGCGCCGCCGACCTCAACAACGACGGCCTCGCCGACCTGGTGGGCATGAGCGCCGAGACCGGCCAAGCCGCGGTGTGGTACCAGGTCGGTGGCCGCATCTCGCTGCCCACCTTCTACCCGGTCGATGCCGGCGGCGGCAGCGTGTTCACCGCGGGCGACCTCGACGTGGGCGACCTCAACGGCGACGGCCGGCCCGACATCGTGGTCAGCCACCCGAACGGCGACCCCACCCGGTCCCTCTCGGTGCTTCACCAGCAGCCCGACGGCCGCTACGGCGCCCCGGTCGCGCTCAGCGTCGACAGCACCTGGGCGGCCCGCGGCGTGGCCGTCGGCGACCTCAACCACGACGGCCGCCGCGACCTCGCCGTGACCTGGGGCGGCTCGGCGCCGGCCGCCATGTCGGTCTTCTACCAGCGCGCCGACGGCACGCTCGCAGCGCCCGTCACGCTCACGAGCCTCGACTACCCCGGGGCGGTGGAGATCGCCGACTTCAACCAGGACGGCCGCCTCGACGCGGTGGTGGCGCACGACGGCTGGGGCAGCGTCGGCGTGTACCTGCAGGGCGCCGACGGCGTGCTGCGCGGCGAGCAGCGCTTCGAAGGCGCCGACGCGGCGGCCAACCCGCACGGCCTGGCGGTGGGCGACCTCAACGGCGACGGCCGCGCCGACATCGCCCAGGCCGGCCTGTCGGTGCTCTACAACCGTGGCAACCCCACGGCCACCGCCGCC
>DASWSY010000702.1:0-21188 GCA_036402415.1 Rhizobacter sp.
TGGCGGTGCTGCGTGCCCAAGGTTTGCCACGCGCGCGCTACATCAGCCTGGGTGATGTGTTCCAGAAGCAGGGACTGGTCTCCACCCCATCTGAAGAGCGCATGCGCTACATCTTCGCGGTTTCGCAGGAGCTGTCGCAGACGTTGCGCAAGGTCGACGGTGTGGTCACCGCGCGCGTGCACGTCGTGATCCCGGCCAACGACCCGCTGAGCGACAAGATCCGGCCCTCGTCGGCCGCCGTCTTCATCAAGCACCGCCCCGACGTGGACCTGCGCCTGCTCGCACCGGCCGTCAAGGAGATGGTGGCGCACAGCATCGAAGGGCTGACGCACGAGCAGGTGTCGCTCTCGCTCTTCGAGGCACGCCGCACGGCCGACGCGGGGCCCGGCGCCGTGCCCGGCGAGCGGCAGGTGCTGGGCCTGCCCACGCAGACGGCCGTGGTGCTGCTGGTCTTGCTGCTCGCCGCCGCCGTGTGCGTGATGGCGCTGCCCACACTGCTGCGCCGCCAGGGCCTCGACTGGCGCACCTGGGTGCGCCGCCAGGTGCTCAGGCGCTGAGGTTTCAGGCGAGCGATGTCTGCTGCCACGGCCTCCCCACCCGTCGCCCAACCGGGGCCCATGGACCTGGTGCGCCTGGTCACGCGCTTCAACCTGCACCCCGAGAGTGGCCTGCACCCGAGCTGGCTGCCGGCCTCGTGGCCGGCGCGGCACCGGGTGCCGTCGCGCTATGGCCCGGCCGGCCGGGCCGTGCTGGCCGAGCTGCTGCAGCGCCGCCAGGCCGGCGCCGCGGGCACCGCGTCGGGCCTCGACTTCCAGTTCGACTCGCGCCTCAAGCGCCTGGTGCTGATGGACGCCACCTCGCTGCGGCGGCTCGCGGCCTACATGGGCTTCAGCGTGCACCTGCCACTCTTCAAGCAGCGCGGCGGCGCCGGCGCCCAGTTGCGCCGCCAGGCCCGGCGCTACGACGACGATGCGGTCGACTTCATGCTCGACCGCGTGCCGCACCTGAGCGAGCTGCAGATGGACCACCAGCCGCTGCTGCAGCGCCCCCTGTGCGCCGGACGCGTGGCCGTGCAGCGCGGCCATCGCCTGCTGCTCGGCGCGGCGGCGCCCGAAGGCGAAGCCGTGCTGCGCCGCCTGCAGCACAAGCTGCCGCGCCGAGTGTCAGAACTCGGCGTGCCCGTGCTGCAGCCACGCCAGCTGCAGCAACTCCATGAACTGATGCTGCTGTGCATCGTCCCCGAAAGGCTGCCGCAATGGGACTGGCTTTTCTGATCACCAGCGAGAACCTGCAGCTCCTGAGCGAGCGCAAGGTGCTCAAGGAGGCCGAGTACGCGGCCCTGCTCGACGCGTCGGCCGTGGTCGACACCGCGCGCCAGGAAGCGCGCCGCATCGTGCAGCAGGCGCAGCAGCAGGCCGACGACAGCCGCCGCCAAGGCTTCGAGGAAGGCCTGCGCAAGGCCAAGGCCGAATACGCACAGCGCCTCGCGGCCGACACGCTGGCCTCGCAGCGCCAGCTGCACGCGCTGCGCACGGCCATGGCGCAGATCGTCGTCAAGGCGGTCGGCCAGTTCGTCGCCGAAGCCGATCCGGCCGGGCTTTATGAAGCGGCACTCCAGCGCGTGGACTCGCTCGTGCGGCAGGAGCCCTTCATCTCCATGCGCGTCGCGCCGGCGCAGGAGGCCGCGCTGCGCCAGGCGCTGGCCCGGCTCGGAGCTGGGTCGCAGGGTGGACTGAACGCCACCGTGGTGCCCGACCCCGCGCTGCCCGACGGCGAATGCGTGG
The DNA here is from genome assembly GCA_036402415.1 of Rhizobacter sp. Classification (GTDB taxonomy): domain Bacteria; phylum Pseudomonadota; class Gammaproteobacteria; order Burkholderiales; family Burkholderiaceae_C; genus Rhizobacter. The sequence continues at coordinate 1,785 of DASWSY010000702.1, forward strand.
TGCAGACCGCGTCCGGAACGCTGGAGATCGGCATCGCGGCGCAGCTCGAAGCCTTCCGCCGTGCGCTCGAACGCAGCGGCGGCGGCCTGATTCGGGGGGCGGCCTGATGGACACCACGGCCACCATCGTGCGCCAGGCCGCCGTGTCGGAAGCGGCACTCGGCCTCGTGGCCGAGCTCGACCAGCGCATCGGCCGCATCACGCCGGTGGGCATGCGCGGGCGCGTCAGCAAGGCGGTGGGCATGCTGATCGATGCCTCGGGCATCCAGGCCCACGTGGGCGAACTCTGCGAGCTCGTCACGCCGGGCGAGCCGCCGCTGCTCGCGGAAGTGGTGGGCTTTCACGGCAGCACCGCGGTGCTCACGCCGCTCGGGCCCACCACCGGCATCTCCACCTTGACCGAAGTGCTGCCCACCGGCCGCGGCCATGTCTGCCCGGTGGGCGACGGCCTGCTCGGGCGCGTGCTCGATGCGCTGGGCACGCCCATCGACGGGCGCGGCCCGCTCGACGCGTGGCTGCAGATGCCGGTGCACCGCGACCCGGTGAGCCCGCTCGCACGCCGCATGATCGACGCGCCGCTGGCCACCGGCATCCGCGCCGTCGACGGGCTGTTGACAATCGGGGAAGGCCAGCGCATCGGCGTTTTCTCGCCGCCGGGCGTGGGCAAGAGCACGCTCCTGGGCATGCTCGCGCGCGGCTCCACCGCCGACGTGAACGTGATCGCGCTCATCGGCGAGCGCGGCCGCGAGGTGAAGGAATTCCTCGAGCACAACCTCGGCCCCGAGGGTCTCGCCAAAACGGTGATGGTGGTCTCGACCTCCGACCGCCCGCCGATGGAGCGCATCAAGTCGGCCTACGTGGCGACCACCATCGCCGAGCACTTTCGCGACCAGGGCAGGAAGGTGCTGCTGCTGGTGGACTCGCTCACGCGCTTTGCGCGCGCCCAGCGCGAGATCGGTCTCGCCAGCGGCGAGCCGCCCACCCGGCGCAGCTACCCGCCGTCGATCTTTTCCATGCTGCCGCAGCTGCTGGAGCGGGCGGGGCAGGGGAGCACCGGCTCCATCACCGCGGTGTACTCGGTGCTGACCGAAGGCGACGAGGACGACGACCCCATCGCCGAAGAGGTGCGCTCCATCCTCGATGGCCACGTGGTGCTCTCGCGCAAGCTGGCCGCGGCCAACCAGTACCCCGCCATCGACGTGCTGGCGAGCCTCAGCCGCGTGATGCCGCTCGTGACGACACGCGAGCACCGCGCTGCCGCGTCGCACCTGCGCAGCCTGATGGCCAAGTACCGCGAGATGGAGCTCCTGGTGCAGATCGGCGAGTACCAGCCGGGCAGCGACGCGCTGGCCGACGAAGCAATGCGCACGCGCGCCGCCACGCTCGACTTCCTCTCGCAGGCGCCCGACACGCGGCATGGCTACGAGCAGACGGTAGCTACGTTGCGCGGCTTCGCACCGCAGGGGCAGAGGACATGAGCCCCGCCCGGCCGCCCGAAGGGGCTCATTCCCGCCTGGCGGGACCTCACGAAGTGAGTAGGGTGCACCAATGACCATCGACTGGACGCTGCTGGTCGAGGTGCGCGAGCGCCGCCGCACGAGTGCGCTGGAGCTCGTGGCACGCGAGCGCCGTGCTGCCGCCGAGAGCCTGGCCGCGTGGCAGCAGGCGCAGGCGCGGCAGCAGCAGCAGGTGAACGCCAAGCTGCGGCACTGGCAGGCGACGGCCGGCGCGCTCTCTGGGGGTGAATGCCAGGTGGCGCACCTGCGCCAGGCCGGCGCCTGGAGCGGCGCGCTCGACGCGCAGATCGCGCAGGCCGGCGAAGCGGCGGCCCAGGCCGGCCAAGCCCACGCGCAGCGCCAGCAGGTGCTCGACGCGAGCCGCCTCAAGCTGCGTGCGGCCAGCGGCGAGCTGGAAGCGGCGCAGCAGATGCAGCAGCGCACCCGCACCGAGGCGCGCCGCCAGCGCGAGCAACGCCTCGATGCCGCCACCGAAGAAGCCGCCGCGCAGGCGTGGTTGTCACGCCGCGCGCGGGCCTGACACGGTATCGCACGATGGGAACGCTCGAAGTCGCCAGCCTGGAGAAGTTCTTCACCGCGGTCGCTCTGACGATGCCGCGGCTCTTTGCGATCTTCGCCGTCGTGCCTTTCCTCTCGGGCGGCATGATCACCGGCGTTGTGCGCAACGGCTTGCTGCTGATGCTCGCGATCTTCATGTCGCCGGTGGCGGGCGACCTGCCACAGGCGGCCATCGGCACCTGGATCCTCATCGCCGCCAAGGAGGCGCTGATCGGGCTGATGCTGGGCCTCGGCTTCGGCATCTTCATCTGGGCCATCCACAGCGTGGGCGACCTGATCGACTTCCAGACCGGCTCGAGCAACGCCTCGTTCTTCGACCCGGTCGCCGGCCACGAGAACGGGCCCACGGCCGAGTTCCTCGGCTGGACGGTGATCACGCTTTTCATCTCGGCCGGCGGGCTGCTCGCGATGCTGGGCGTGGTGGTCGACTCCTACCGGCTGTGGCCGGTGGGCTCGTTCTTCCCCAACCTGGGCGCGGTGCTCGAGCAGTTCGCCATCCGCCAGGGCGACACGCTCTTCCTGTGGATCGTGAAGCTCGCCTCGCCGGTGATCGTGGTGCTGCTGCTGGTGGAGCTGGGCATGGGGCTCGTCGGGCGCATCGCGCCGCAGCTCAACGTGTTCGTGTTCTCGCAGCCGCTGAAGAGCCTGATCGCGCACCTGATGATGCTGCTCTTCCTCTTCTTCGTGTACGAGTCGCTGCAGGAATTCCTGCGGCCGGAGAACGGCGTGCTCGACTTCCTTCGCACGACGCTCTAGGCGTAAGACCATGGCCGAGAAGGACCAGAAGCCCACCCCCAAGCGACTGCGCGACGCGCGCCAGCGCGGCGAGGTCGTCTTCAGCGTCGACGTCTCGTCGACGGTGGTCTTCGCGGTGGTGCTGGTGTCGGTGTGGCTGGGTGGCGCCACGCTCTTCAGCCTCTTGCGCGAGCTGTGGCTGCACGCCACCAGCGGCACCCTGCTCGCGCGGCCCGACGACCGCTTCGGCGAGCTGATGGCGCACACCGGCGAGACCCTGCTGTGGGGCACGGTCCCGGTGATGGCGATCGCCGCGGTGGCGGGCATCGCCGGGTCGCTCTTCCAGGTGGGCGGGCTCATGGCGTGGCAGCGCCTGAAGCCCGACGTGAACCGATTGAACCCGGCCGAGGGCTTCCAGCGCATCTTCTCCACGCGCAACCTGGTGAACCTGCTCAAGATGGTGGTCAAGACGGTGCTGCTGGCCGCCCTCATGTTCGTGGTGATCCGGGCCTACCTCGACACCGCGCTCAAGCTCGGCTACGCGCGGCCGTCGGCCATCATGGCGGCGGCCTCGCACATGGTGCTCGTCACCTTCGCCTGGGCGGTGGTGATCTACGCGGTGATGGCGCTCGTCGACTACGCGCACGAGCACTACGAGTTCATGAAGCAGCAGCGCATGTCCATCGAGGAGGTGCGCCGCGAATACAAGGAAAACGAAGGCGACCCCACACACGCCGCGCGGCGCCGCTCGGCCTATTTCGAGGCGGTGTACTTCTCGCTGGCCGACCGCGTGCGTGCGGCCTCGGCGGTCATCCACTCGGCGCGCGTGGCGGTCGCCCTGCAATACCTCGGCGAGCACGACCTGCCGCGCGTGATCGCCAGCGGCGAAGGCGAGATCGCCGCGCAGATCCGGCGCTTCGCGAGCGAAGGGCTGATCCCGATGGAGTTCGAGCCGGCACTCGCCGAGCGGATCTTCGAGGAAGTGCCACAGGACCAGGCCATCCCCCGTGCGCTCTACGCGCCGGTGGCCACGCTGCTGCGCTGGGCGCAGGGCAGCGAACCATGAACACGACGACAGAAAGGATGCAGCCATGCTGATTGCCGATGGTGGCGGAGGATCCCGCCCGACCGTGGTGCCGACCGTCAACCCGAGCACCACGCAACGCCCGCCCTCGACGAACAACGGCGGCAGCACGCAGTCCGACGCCGCGGAGCGTGCCCGCGAGCTGCAGCGCCAGATCGAGGCCTTGCTCGAACGCATCCGGGAGATGCAGCGCCAGGCCGCCGAGGCGCGCAAGCGTGCGCTCGAAGCGCAGCAGAAGGCCGAGGCCGCGCGCCGGGCCGCCGAGGCGGCCCGAGAAAAGGCCGAGAAGACCAAGGCCATGGCCGACGAACTGGCCGCGAAGAAGGCCGAGCAGGACTACAAGCTCGCCGACGCGCGCATGAAGAAGGCCAACGCCGACGTGCAGGTGAAAGACAAGGAGATCGCCCTGGCCGAGGCCCAGGTCGCGCAGAAGAAGGAGCAGAAGAAGAGCGCCGAGGGCAACGCCTCAGCCGAGACCGACAAGAAGGTGAAGAGCGCGCAGGACGAGCTCGACGCTGCCAGGCGCACCAGCACGCTCAGCAACGACTACCTCGACTACCAGGAGAAGGAGACCAAGGCCGTGGCCGCCGAGGCCAAGGTGCAGGAGCTGACGCCGGTGGCCGGCCGGCCGCAGTCCACCGTGACCCAGGCCGAGTGGGACAAGCTCACCGCCGCCCAGAACGAGGCGAAGACGCTGCGCGCCGACGCCAACGCGGCCAGGACGAAGTTCATGGACGGCGTCGGCGCCGAAGCGCCGATCGAGTTCTACGGCCCGCAGACGGGGCAGCCGACGACGCAGGTGCCCGGTGGGCAGAACCTCGCCAACGACCCGCTGCACTCGCCGCTGCTGCAGTTCCTGCAGGTCACGCCGCCGCTCGGGTCCAGCCCCGGCAGCACCCTGGTCTACCCGACGCTCGGCCCGCAGGTCACGCCCGACGTGACCAAGACCCTGGGCGGCATTGCCGACGGCAAGACGGTGGAGCAGATCGCCAAGGACCGCGGCATGACCGCCGACGAGGTGGTGGCCGAGGCCAAGGCGGCCGGCGTCACCATCGAGACCGGCAAGCCCGAGGGCGACACCCAGGCCACCACGGTCAAACGCGGTGACGCCACGCTCGTCTACACCCGCAATACCAAGGACGATTCGCTGACCGTCAAGGGCAGCTTCGCCGACCCCAAGGCGCCCGGTGGCACCAAGACCATCGAGGCCACGCGCGACAAGGACGGCCGCTTCATCCAGACGGTGAAGGACGACAAGACCGGCGACACCACCACGCACATCATCGACCCGAACAAGGGAACGCGCACCGACATCGTCGTGCGCAAGGATGGCACGAAGGTCGAGACCACCACCGACCTCACCGGCGCCACGGTGACCCGCCCGGTCAAGGCGGGCGAGGACTACCTCGACGTGGCCAAGGCCGCCGGGCTCACGCCCGAGCAGCTTCTCGCGCTCAACCCCGACGTCGACTACGGCCAGCCGCTTAAGGAAGGCCAGCAGATGGTCGTCTCGGGCGTGCGCACCACGACCGTCACCACGAACAAGGACGGCACCAAGCTCGAGAAGACCGTCGAGAGCGACGGCTCGATGCACGTGGTCGCCACCACCAAGGACGGCCGCCGCATCACGCTGATGGGCGACCCGGAGGTGGACAACAGCCCTGGCGAGAAGATCCGCAAGGGCCTGTTCGAGGAGAACAAGACCGTCGCCCAGATGGCGAAGGAAATGGGCCTGAGCGAGGACCAGGTGCTGGCGGCGCTGCCCGCCGGCACGGTGCACGTCACCGAGCCGACCTCGGACAACGGCGACGTCGAGACGCGCACGATCTTCGATCCCAAGACCAACAAGGTGATCGTCGAGACGCACGACTGGCAGCACGACAGCAGTTCGCGCCAGGTCATCGACGACAAGACGGTCTTCCAGGTGCGCCAGTTCGACCCCGACAGCGGGCAGTGGGTGATGGCGAACGTGGCGGGCGGCGTGGGCTACATGCAGAAGGTCGCGGATGACCAGCGCAACCGCGTGTCCGACCTCGACCAGCAGATCCGGGACCTCGACGCCACGCGTCACGCCTACAGGCGCATGGGCGAGCCCACCACCGATCTCGACGCGCAGCGCCGCCGACTCGTCGCCCAGCGCGACACCGCCAAGGGCGAGGCCGACATCGCGCAGGGACGGGCCACCTCGGCGCAGCTCAAGCAGCAGCAGGTGCAGCTCGACAAGATCGCGGCCAACGCCTACCAGCGGCAGTTCGTGGCGCGGCCCGGCAGCCAGGAGCAGAAGGACGCCACGCAGACCCTGAACGACATCCTCGCGCTCACCGACAAGGTCGATCGCCTGGTCAAGTCTGCCGACGTCGACGTCACCTTCCTGATCGCCGACCTCGACCGCCAGCAGACGCACACGGCCAAGACCGAGGCCGACACGAACCTGCAGGCCGCCTTCCAGGAATGGAAGGACGAGGTCTGGATGTGGCAGAACGTCAGCACCGAGACCCGCCAGCAGCTCGAAGCCGACGGACTGAAGCCCAACCACCGCATCTTCAGCAGCAGCGACCAGGAGAACGAGGCTGCCTGGGAGGCCTTCAAGTACCGCCAGGAGCACTGGGACGAGTACGGCTACGACGGCACGACCCCCGAGGAGCAGGCTGCGCGCAACGCCTGGCTGCAGCGCAACCAGGCGGGTGCGGCCGAGCTCGAGGCGAACGACCGCTACTACACCGTCTCGATCGACAAGGGCAAGGCCGACGCCCACGTGATCCAGGGCGACCTCGACCGGTTGCAGGCCAAGAAGGACGCCTGGGTCGCAGCGAACCCGAAGGACTTCTCGGAGACCTTCCCCGGCGTGAACGGCCAGCACGGCGGGCAGGCCGAGCTCGACCTGCTCCACGACCAGCTCACGCAGCTCAAGGTGGGCCAGCTCGAAGACGCCAAGGGCCAGAAGTACAACAACTACCTCAAGGGCCTGTCGGTCGACGAGCGCGAAGACCCGAAGAAGCTGGAAGAGTTGACCCAGGAATACGGCGACAAGTACGCCAAGGACCTCGAAAGCCTGGACCAGCAGATCAACGACCTGCAGATGGCCGGCCTGCGCCACCGTGCGCAGGCTTCCGAGACCTACATCGCCCAGTGGGCCCGGGACAACCCCGAGTTGCAGAAGCAGCTCACCACACTGGAGACGACCCGCACGACCAACGTGCGCATGGCCGACCACCTGATGGAGCAGCGCGAGGCCCTGCTCAACGGCTCGCACGAAGGCCGGCAGCTCAAGAGCGCGCTGGCCATGAAGCACGACACCCAGTACCGGCTCACGCAGATCGGTGACGCCGACGTGGCCCGCGTGCAGCAGGACCTGGACGGCATCGACAAGACCGTCGAAAGCCAGACCTGGCTGCGCGACGTGTTCTCCGACAAGGCCGAGGACTCGCAGCACTGGACCCAGGAGCAGCGCGACAAGGCCCAGCAACTGCGCGACGACCTCGCGGCCGGAAGGATCACGCTGACGCAGTACACGAAGGACCAGGACGAGCTGATGGACAGCTACGGCTTCAAGTCCATCGACGTCGGTCAGGAACTGCAGGACAGCAACGAGACCTGGGCGGTGGTCGACGACGTGGTGCGCATGACCGTCACTGCGGCGGCCGGCATCGCCGCCACCATCGCGACCGGCGGCAACATCGCGGCGGGCATCGCGGTGGGCGTGGCCGTGAACCAGCTCTGGGACACGAGCAACGACGCCTATGCGGCGGCGAACGGGCGCGACATCTACGCCGACGGGCATTCTTCGCTCTTCACGCTCGGCGTGCGGGGCGCACGCACCGCGCTCGGCCACGACAACCTGACCTACGACCAGACGATGTTCACGCTCAAGGACGACGCGGTGGACGTGGCGAGCGCGGCCGTCACGGGCACGGGCGCCGGCGTGGGCCTCAAGACGGCTGTGTCGCTCACGGCCAGGACGGCGGCGAAGAAGGGTCTCGCCGACGGCACGCTCACGATGGGCAGCAGGGCCTGGGTCGGCTCGCGGGCCGGCATGGCCGCGCAGGGCGTCGATGGTGCCGGCCGCGTGGCGGTGGAGACGCTGCACGTGGGCCTGGATGGCAAGCTCGGCACCGAGGAAGGGCGTCACCGCATCGGCGTCACCGTCACCAACTCGCTGGCCGGCCTGATCACCGCGCCGTTCACCGGCGCCGTGTCGGCGGCGATCCCGCTCAACCCGAACAAGGTGTTCAGCCCGCAGCTCCTCGCGCAGTTCGGCAACGATGCAGCCGGCAGCCTCGCCGCGGGCGAGCTCAGCGCCCAGATGAACTACGGCCGGCACATGAATGGCGGCGAGCTGTTCGCGGCCTCGTTGCAGGCGCTGCCGGGCACCGCGCTCAACGTCGCGATGCACCCGGCGCTCCACACCAAGGCCGACGCCCAGGCCACCCACACGACGACGGGCGCCAAACCCGTGGTGACGGACCCGCTGCTCGACGGCAACCGCATCGTGCCGCGCACCGTGGGCCGCCGCAGCTGGGAAGACGTGGCGGCGAACGTGCAGCCGCTGATCGACCGGCACCAGGCGGCGGGCCAGCCCGGCGCCACCGTCAAGCCCTTCAGTCCTTCCGCCGGCGAGACGGCGGTCTTCAACTTCCTGCGCTCGGACCCGGCGGCGGGCTCGGGCACGGTCTTCGTGGTCAGCCGCCTCGGGCCGACCGACACGATCTTCGGGCACAGCGGCGGCGTGCGGGCCCGCAACAGCGACACCTACGACAACTTCGCGGAGGCGAGCGCGGCCGCCGCGCGCCAGGGCGGGGCGTGGGTCAACCGCGTGCAGCCGCACACCGACCGCATACCGCTGCACCTGCGGGTGCGCGTGCGCTCGGACGAGATCGTGGGCGCCATCCACGTGAACCGGAGTGGCGATGCGATGCCATACGCCATTCCCAACACGAAGATCGGCGACCTGCGCCAGCTCAAGACCGGCGAACCCACGGTCACGGACGGCCTCAAGGGGCGCCTCTCCTCGACACCGTCCAACGCCCGCATCAACCCGCTGCAGATGATGAGCATCGGCGCCGGCATGCGGCTCACGAGCGAGGTCGTGCGGGCCTCCACCGGCATGGTGATCGATGGCGGCTGGCTCAGCGGGCGGGTGGCGAGCATCGCGCCGGGGCCGCTGTCGAGCTTCGGGCGCTGGGCCTACCTGTCGTCGTCGCAGCGGGGCAAGGAGGCGCTGGCCGCAGCCACGGTGGGCAACACCGCGAAGGCCGACAAGCTGATCAACAAGGTGATCAACGGCATGGGTTTCCGTGGCGACAAGGTCATGAGCGACGCCGATGCCCAACAGCTCAGGGACAACATCACGAACGTCGGCACGGCCGGCAGGAACGTGCAGCAGGCGCTGAAGGACATGGGCGCCGACGCGCCTTCGGACAAGCACTTCCGCCTGCACACGCTCGACGACCCGGCCAACGCGGTGACCGCCCTGTACGGCGACTACCTGACGGTGCCGAGCATGCGCAAGTTCCTGCTCGGCCTGCGCACCGAAGCCGGCGGGGAGTTCCAAGGCAAGACCCGCACCGAGACGCGCGACACGCTGCTGAAGCGGCTGGACGCGATGAGCGCCGACGACTTGCAGCGCGTGCGCGACGACACCACCGACACCTCGCCGCAGGCACGCCTGCTGCGCGAGTTCCCGCAGGTGTACGACAAGTTCCACCGCACCGCCGACGGACGCGCCAATCTGCGCACGGCCCACGACCAGCTCTTCAAGACCTTGATGGGCATGGTGGAAGACAACGGCAAGCTGAGCATGACCAAGGCCGAAGGCCTGGGTGGCAGCACCAACGCGCCGTCGACGCAGCTCGGCAAGTTCAGCCGCCGCGCGGTGATCCTCACCAACCTGAACCTGGCCATCGGCGCCGGCTTCAAGGCGCGGGCGGCGGGCGACGGTTTCGTCACCAACTTCGCCAACGCAGCCGACGGCTTCACGCTCGGCACGGCGGGCATGAACATCATCTACAACATCAAGGTCGAGAAGCTGGACGCAGCCAAGACGCAGGTGAAGGCAGAAGCCCAGGCCGCCAAGCTGAGCGAGGCGGAGTACCGCAAGCAGAACCCCGCCGCCGACAAGCTGGTGACCGACGCGGAGACGGCGAAGAACAACTGGAACAAGTACCGAGACTTCGCCGGCATCACGAGCGGCCTGCGGGCCTATGGCCAGGGTGCGTTGCTGACGCAGCTCGACTTCAGCGCGCTGCCGCACGGCGACGTGATCCAGGGCACGCTGGTCGGGGCCTCGATGGCGCAGGGCACCTTGACCATCGGCTGGGTCGGCCTGCAGCAGATCAAGCCGCTGCGCGACGGCATGCTGCCCAACCTGACCAAGATCGCCAAGTGGACGACCGCCGGCGCCATCGTGCTGGTGCCCATCGCCTCGCAGGTGATGACGAAGATCTTCCAGCCCGCGGGCGAAAAGCGCGAGAGCTACGCCGAAGAGTTGTGGAAGAAGCTCTTCCCCGACCACACGCCGGTCGACAAGCACGGCGGGCTGCCCTGGACCGTCCCGGACACGCATGCCGGCGACCCGCGCGAGGACAACGGCTTCAAGCGTGTCTCGGCCGAGTCGCTGCCCGAGCTGCAGCCGGTGCTGGTGACGGTGGATGGCGATCGCGCCAACACGCGCACGCTCTGGGGCATCGCGGGCGACCACGCCGGCACGCTGCAAGCCTCGTCGCCGTCGCTGCAGCAGCGCCTGGAGGCGGGCCGTGAGTCGAACCCGGCGCTGGCGCAGCTCTTCAACCTGAACCCGCGCTTCGACCCGGCCTTGAACGACGGCGAGGTGACCAACGCAGCGGGCGATCCCGACACGCTGCTCAACGGCTGGCGGGTGCAGGTGGGCGAGCGCTGGGTCACGACCTGAAAGACGAACGGGCCGCCTCGTGGCGGCCCGTGTTCCAGGCTGGTCCGGTAAAAACGACCGGAGGGGAAGCGATCAGAAGTCGTACAGGATGCCCACCACGATGCCCGACGGGTCGGCACCACGGTCGGCGGCCGTCACGTTGAGCGGGTTCACGCCGAAGCGGTAGTTGGCGTTGGCCTTGTTGTCGATGCGCGTCCAGTAGGTGTAGAGCTGCGCGCCCTTGAAGACGGCGTGCTCGTAGCCCAGCACGTAGTAGTGCGCGCCCGAGTCGGCGCCGCGGAAGAGCTGGTTGCCGTCGGCGCCGCCGATCGTGGTACCCCCCGGGGCGGAGCCGTTGACCCCGCCCGCCTTGCTGAAGCGCGCGCTGATCGCGCCCTTCGGCCCCACCGGCACGGCGGCGCTCACCGCCGCGTACTTGCGCTTGAGCGTGCCCGCCGCGAGCTTGTAGGTGAGCTCGTTGTAGCCCGCGCCCACGTTCAGGAAGCCGAAGTCGTAGTTGGCCCCGACGCGCCAGGCGTGGTCCTTGAACCCCGGCTCGTTGAAGTTGCGGTGCTGCTCCACGGCGAGCGCGGCCTTGAGCTTGTCCTTGCGGTAGTGGAGCGACAGGCTCAGCAGCTTCTTCTGCTCGGCCGAGCCCTTGTCCTCGTTGTCCAGGCCGTACTGCAGCGAAGCGCCGAACCCGGCGAAGTCGGGCGTGTCGTAGCGCAGCGAGTTGCTCTGCCGGCGGCCGAAGCCGTTGGACGAGCCGCCGAGCACGGCGATGCCGCCGTCGTCCTGGATGCCGGTGCCCTTGAAGCGGTCGGTGAGGCCGCCCAGGTCCTTCATCGGCGTATCCATCTTGCCGATGCGGATTTTCCCGAAACTGCCTTCGAGACCTGCGAAGGTGTCGCGTCCCGCGAGCGTGTCGCCGCCAGCGTCCCAGCTCACGCCGGACTCGACCTGCGCGAAGACGGTGAGGCCTTCGAACTGGGTCGACGCACGCACGCCCAGGCGCGACGAGTTGCTCGACACGCGCTGGTTGCCCGAGAAGGCATCGGCCGCGGGCGTGCCGCGCAGTTCGGTCTTCTCGAAGTCGAGGTTGGCGCGGCCATAGATCGTGTACTGCTGTGCCTGCGCGCCGCTGGTGGCGGCGAGCGCGGCGATGGCCAGCGTTAGAGAGGTGAAGGTGGATCGCATGAAGTCTCCGTTGGTGAGCCCGCCGCACAGGGCGGGACAGGTCCCGATGCGGACCACGCGCATGTGCGTGGCGCCGGCGTCGCGCTCTCGTTGGCGCTCGGCAAATTCTTCGAGCGGCCACCTCGCCTCACAAACGGAACTACCCGTTGAAGCAACGCCAGCAAACTGCAAGCTAGCTTTCAACTTGAAAGGCTTTCGGCAAGCTTTCATCGCGGCGTGGTGCAAGCCCGGGTTTGCAAGGCAAGCCACGCTGGCAACATGCACCGCATGAAGTTGCTGCTGGTCGAAGACGATTTCGATCTCTCCGGGGTGCTGGGCCACAGCCTCGCCTCGCGGGGATACGAGGTGCTGCGCTGCGCCGACGGTGCCGAGGCGCTGGCGGCCGCGCGCAAGAAGTCGTTCGACGTGGTGGTGCTCGACCTCACGCTGCCCTCGCTCGACGGCCTCGAGGTGTTGCAACGCCTGCGCAGCGACGGCAACCCTGTGCCGGTGCTCGTGCTCACCGCGCGTGGCGCCGTCGGCGAGCGCATCGCCGGGCTCAACGCCGGGGCCGACGATTACCTCGCCAAGCCCTTCGACCTGGAAGAGCTGGTGGCGCGCCTGGGCGCACTCACACGCCGCCTCGGCCGTGACGGCGACCTGCGCTGCGGGCGCCTGCGCTACGAGTCGGGCGCGGGGGCCTTCTACCGAGACGAGGCGCCGCTGGAGCTGTCGCCGCGCGAGGGCGAGTTGCTGAAGAGCCTGATGTCGCGCGTGGAGCACGCGGTGCCGAAGGAAGTGCTGCGCGACGCCGTCTTCGGCAGCGACGATGGCACGCACGTGGATGCGATCGAGGTGATCGTGCACCGCCTGCGCAAGAAGCTGGTGGGCGCGAACGTCGAGATCCTGACGCTGCGCGGCGTGGGTTACCTGTTGTGCGACGACGCCAGCCTGGCGGCGCAGCAGGCAGCGCGGTGAGACCATGGAACGACTGGCTCTCCCGTGCAGCCTCGCTGCGTCGCTTCCTGCTGGTGTGGATGCTGGGCGGGCTGTGGCTGGCGGTCGCGGCAGTCACGGCCTGGCAGGTCATCGCCACCTGGGATCAGGTGGCGCAGGCGCAGGACGCGCGGCTGATGGCGGCCGTCTCGCACGTCGTGCAGGACCTGGCGCAGGGCGTGGCCGAACCGGTGCAGGCCGCGCCGGCGATGCGGTTTCGGGTGAGCGCCATGAACGGTGAGTGGCTGGCGGGCGATCGCGGCCTTGCGGCCTATCCGTGGCGCGCCATGCTGCCCGCCTCGGGCCTGCCCGAGCTCTACATCACCCACCTCGCGCAGGCGCCGATGCGTGCCGCCGCGGCGCTGCGCCACGTGCCGGGCGCCAGCGAGCCGGCCGGTGCCGTGCTGGTGCAGGTGGCCGAGCCCCTGGAGGACCGCTTCGCCGTATGGCGCGAGCTGCCCATGGGCCTGCTCGGCTGGGTGTACGGCCTGGCGGCGGTGATGTCACTCGTCATCTGGAGCGGGGTGACGATCGCGCTGCGCTGGCTCGACCGCACCCGCGTGGCGTTTGGCGTCGCGCGCATCACGCATGGCGATGACGCACCCTACGACGGCCCCTCCGAGCTCAAGCCGGCCGTCGACCGAATGCGCGAGCTTCATCGCCGCCAGCGCGAGTGGGTCGACGAGCAGCGGCGTTTCCTCGCCGACGCGTCGCACCAGTTGCGCACGCCGATGTCGGTGCTGCGTGCGCAGCTCCAGTCGGCGCTGGCAGGCGACGTGGCACCGGCCGACGTGCTGCCGCAGATGCTGCACACGGTCGACCGGGCGACCGGCATGGCCAACCAGCTCCTGAGCCTGAGCAAGCTCGAGCAGATCAAGCGCGCCGGCGAGCTGCAGCCCATCGACCTGCGTGCGGTGGCGCGCGATGCCGTGATGGAGCTGTCGCCGCTGATCGCCGCCAAGCGCCTGGACTTCGCGCTCGAAGGCGACGCGCTCTTCGCCCGCGCCGACGCGCTGATGCTCGGCGAGCTGCTGCGCAACCTGCTCGCCAACGCCATCCACCACACGCCGCAGGCCGGCCGCGTGGGCATCCTGCTGCGGGCCTATGCCGGCACCACCGAACTCGTGGTGTGGGACAGCGGCCCGGGCCTCGACGACGAGGTGCGGCCGCGCCTCTTCCAGGCCTTCTCGGCCGCCAAGGGCGGCGTGGGCCTAGGGCTGTCGATCTGCCGGCAGATCGCCGACGCCATGGGCGCGAGCATGGGCCTCTACAACCGCATCGACGACGGCCGCGTGATCGGCGTCGACGCGGTGGTGACCTGGGGACAGGGACCATGACGCCGACCGATTCCGCCTGAGCCCTGCGGCTCGGCCTTTCACCACCCGGACCTTCTCCGCGGCGCACCGATGCAGCCGCGCGGGATGGCCGTCGCCAGACAACGCCATCACGGCCAGACAGGAGACACGATTCCATGACCACGAAACGCACCTTCACCCTCTCGACGCTCGCGCTGATGCTCGCCGCCGCCGCGCCGGCCGCGCAGGCCCAGGCCGGCGGACAGCTCAACATCGTCTGCTCGGTCCAGGACGAGTGGTGCTCGATGATGAGCAGCGCCTTCGCCAAGAGCAGCGGCCTCAAGGTCAACGTGCTCAAGCGCGGCAGCGGCGAAGCGCTGGCGCAGCTCATCGCCGAGCGGGCCAACCCGAAGATCGACGTCTGGTTCGGCGGCACCGGTGACCCGCACCTGCAGGCCGCCGAGCAGGACTTGACGCTCGAGTACAAGTCGCCCTCGTTGCCGCAGCTGCACGCCTGGGCCCAGGACCAGGCGCAGCAATCAGGCTGGCGCACGGTGGGCGTGTATTCGGGGCCGCTCGGCTTCGGCTACAACACCGAGCTGCTGGCCAAGAGGAAGCTGCCCGTGCCCAAGTGCTGGAAGGACCTGCTTTCGCCCGCTCTGCAGGGCGAGGTGCAGGTGGCCAACCCGGCGAGCTCGGGCACGGCCTACACGATGATCGCCACCATCGTGCAGCTCATGGGCGAAGAAAAAGCCTACGAGTACCTGAAGAGCCTGCACAAGAACGTGAGCCAGTACACCCGCTCGGGCACCGGCCCCATCAAGGCGGCGGCGCGCGGCGAGACCACGGTGTCGATCAGCTTCGTGCACGACGCACCCGGCGAGCAGATGCAGGGCTTCCCCATCGCGACCGAGACGCCGTGCGAAGGCACCGGCGCCGAGATCGGCTCCATGTCGATCGTCAAGGGTGCGCGCAACCTCGACAACGCGAAGAAGTTCTACGAGTGGGCCCTGACGCCGGCCGCGCAGAAGCTCGGCGTGGCGGCCAAGCAGTTCCAGCTCCCGTCGAACAAGGCCACGCCGCTCGACCCGCGCATTCCCGACTTCCGCAAGATCAAGTTCATCCCCTACGACTACGCGAAGTACGGCAAGTCGAGCGAGCGCAAGCGCCTGATCGACCGCTGGGAGCGCGAAGTCAACTCGCTGCCGCGCTGACACGCCATGAGCTTCGACATCAACAACCGCAGCATCGTGGTCTGGGCCGCGCTCGGCCTGGTCGCGTTCGCGCTGCTGCCCTGGTATGCGCTGCCCGACGGCCTTTTCTCGCTGCGCGGCCCGGCCGAACTGCTCGGCGGCCACGACAGCTCGACGGCACTCGCCCAGGTGCTGCTGCACCGTCGCCCGTGGCTTGCGCTGGGCGCACTGCCGCTTCTGGCCGGGCTCGCGGCCGCCGCCATGGTGCCCTCGCGGGCGCAGGGCTGGCTGCTCGCGCTGAGCGGCGCACTCGGCGTGGCCGCCGTGCTGGCGCAGGGCTTCCTCATCGGCCTGCCGAACGGTGACGCGAACCTGCCGGCGGGCGTGCTGTCGCAAATGCTCGACCCGGCGGCCGTCGGCCAGCCCGGCTTCGGCTGGGGGGCGGTGGTGCTGCTGGCGGCACTGCTCACCCAGGCTGCATTCGGCATGGCCCGGCTCGGCGCCTTCCGGGGCGACCTCTTCGTCGCGGCCGCGGTGGTGGGCAGTGCCGGCCTGTTGCTGGTGTTCGTCGCCTTCCCGGTGCTGCGCACGCTCGCGGGCGCCTTCGTCGACGACGCGGGCCAGGCGAGCCTCATGGCAGGCCTGCAGCGCGTGGCCAACGAGCGCATCTGGGGCCTGGGCTGCCTCGGCTCGGGCACGAGTTGCGGCGTGGCCTGGAACACGCTCTTCCTCGCCACGCTCACCGGCGTGAGCACCACGGTGCTGGGCACGCTGCTCGCGCTGATCGAAGACCGCAGCGACTCGCGCGTGCGTCGCATGCTGGGGCTGCTGGCACCGCTGCCCATCATCACGCCGCCCTTCGTCGTGGGCCTCGGCCTCGTGCTGCTCTTCGGCCGCGCGGGGCTGGTCAACCAGTTCCTCGAGTGGGCCTTCGGCATCGAGCCGGGGCGCTGGTTCTATGGCTGGTTCGGCGTTTGGCTGGCGCAGCTCTTCGCCTTCACGCCCATCGCCTTCCTGATCGTGCGCGGCGTGGTGCAAGGCATCAGCCCCTCGCTGGAAGAAGCCTCGCAGACGCTGCGCGCCAACACCTCGCGCACCTTCCGCCACGTGACCTTCCCGCTGATGCTGCCGGGCCTGGCGAACGCCTTCCTCGTCGGCTTCATCGAGAGCATCGCCGACTTCGGCAACCCCATCGTCGCGGGCGGGCAGTTCTCGGTGCTCTCGACCGAGATCTTCTTCGCCATCGTCGGGGCGCAGTTCGACCAGGGTCGCGCCGCCGCGCTCGCGTGGATCCTCACGCTCTTTGCGCTGGGCGTGTTCGCGCTGCAGCGTGGCGTGCTGGGCCGCAAGAACTTCACCACCGTCTCGGGCAAGGGTGACGCCGGCATCTCGATGCGGCTGCCCGCCGGCCTGCGGCGCGTGGCGCTGGCGATCGCGATTCCCTGGCTGCTGTTCACGCTGGTCGTCTACGTCTTCGCCTTCAGCGGCGGCTTCGTGCAGACCTGGGGCCGCAACTACACGCCCACGCTGGATCACTTCCGCACGGCCTTTGCCATCACGACCGAGGGCGGCGTGCTGCAGTGGGCCGGCATCGCATGGGACTCGCTCTTCACCACCGTGAAGCTTGCCGCAGCGGCCGCGCCGCTGACGGCAGGGCTCGGGCTCCTGATCGCCTGGCTGCTGGCGCGGGTGCAGTTCCGCGGGCAGGGCATGTTCGAGTTCTCGGCGCTGATGGCCTTCGCCATTCCGGGCACGGTGCTGGGCGTGAGCTACATCCTCGCCTTCAACGTGCCGCCGCTGGAGATGACGGGCACCGGACTCATCATCGTGATGTGCTTCATGTTCCGCAACCTGCCGGTGGGCGTGCGGGCCGGCTCGGCGGCCTTCCGCCAGCTCGACAAGTCGCTCGACGAAGCGGCGCTGATGCTGCGCGCCTCGACCGCCCGCACCTTGTGGACGGTGGTGTTGCCCCTGCTCAAGCCGGCCGTCGCCGCGTCGCTCATCTACAGCTTCGTGCGCTCGATGACCACGGTGTCGGCGGTGATCTTCCTCGTCACCGCCGAGACCGACCTGGCGACCACCTTCATCATCGGCCGGGTGGGCCAGGGCGACTACGGCGTGGCGCTTGCCTACAGCACGGCACTCATCGTGCTGATGGCACTGGCCACCGCGGCCATCCAGTGGCTGGTGGGAGACCGCAAGCTCGGCCGGCGCGATGCGGCGGCACCCCGCCCGCACGACACGGTGGCGCGCCCGGTGGCGACCACGCTTTGACCACGATGACCCTTTCTTTGCTTCAAGGACCCACACCGATGTACGGCATCGAATTCCGGAATGTCTCGAAACGCTACGGCAGCGACGATGACGCGCCGCTGGTGGTGAAGGACATCAGCTTCGGCGTGCCCAAGGGCACGCTCACCACCATCCTCGGCCCGTCGGGCTGCGGCAAGACAACCACGCTGCGCATGATCGCGGGCCTGGAGAGCCCGAGCGCCGGGCGCATCCTCATCAACGGCGAGGACGTGACGGCGCTTGGCGCAGCGCAGCGCAACGTGAGCCTGGTGTTCCAGAGTTATGCACTCTTCCCGCACATGAGCGTGATCGAGAACGTCTCCTACGGGCTGCGCATGTCGGGGCAGCGGGGGCCGCAGGCGCGCGAGAAGGCGGCGCAGATGCTCGCCACCGTGGGCCTGCACGGGCTCGACGAGCGCATGCCCAGCGAGCTGTCGGGTGGCCAGCAGCAGCGCGTGGCACTCGCCCGCGCGCTGGCGCTGGAGCCCGCGGTGCTGCTCTTCGACGAGCCGCTCTCGAACCTCGACGCGCGCCTGCGCCGCTCGATGCGCGAGGAGATCCGTGCGTTGCAGCAGCGTCTGGCGCTCACCGTGGCCTACGTGACCCACGACCAGAGCGAGGCGCTCGCCGTCAGCGACCACATCATCGTGATGGACCAGGGCGTGATCGCCCAGCGCGGCACGCCGCACGAGCTCTACGAGTCGCCCAACTCCGAGTTCGTCGCCGGGTTCATGGGCGAGGCGATGTTGTTCGACGGCATGTGCGACGCGCAGGGCCGGGTGTCGCTGGGCGCGCTGAGCATCGCGGCGCAGCACGACATCGAGCCTGGCCCGGTGAAGATCGCGGTGCGCCCCGAGGCCTGGCTCATCCGCCCGGTGGCGAGCTCTGGCCTGGCGGCGCGCGTGGTCAAGCAGACCTACGTCGGCAGCGTCATGGAGTACACGCTGGGCAGCCCGCTCGGCGACATCTTCGTCGTGTCGCCCGACGTGAAGCAGCCGCTGAGCCCGGGGGCGCCGGTGAGCCTCTACCTCGCCGACCATGGCGTGTCGATCGTGGCCCGTGGCCAGCAGGGCTGAACCATGTGCCACCCCGACATGATGATGAGGAGAGAGGCCGAGCCGCGGCTCTATGCGGAAGAGCAGCTGCTGGCGCACGAGGCCATGCCGCCGACGGCGCCGCTGCCGGGCCTCGCGGGCGAGCTGCTTTCCGCGGGCAACGCCGACGCGCGCAAGCGCGTGGTGCAAGGCGCGCTGCTGGCGCTCGGGTTCGAATGGCTGGGTTACGGCACCGTGGTGCA
Source organism: Rhizobacter sp. (assembly GCA_036402415.1). Lineage (GTDB taxonomy): Bacteria > Pseudomonadota > Gammaproteobacteria > Burkholderiales > Burkholderiaceae_C > Rhizobacter. The sequence goes on from DASWSY010000702.1 coordinate 20,813, forward strand.
GCAGCAGGGTCGCGCCGTGCCCACACGCTTTTTCACGAGCTATGCGCACCAAGCTTGGCTGAAGCGCTACTTCGCGCAGCGCTACCACGAAGTCGATTCGCGGCACCAGGACGCGCCCACGTCCAGCCTGCCGCTGATCTGGGACATCGACGAATTGGGCAGCCTGCACGCGGGCCATCGGCCGAGCGGCCGTGAGCGCGATTTTCTCGACGACTTCCGCGACAGCGGCATCCGAAGCGGCGTGTTCTTCCGCCTCGCTTCACCGGTGCGAGCGCACGAGCACACGGTCATCAGCCTGATGTCGTCGCGGCCCGGGCGTGCCTGGATCGTCGACGGCGTGCTGGGCCAGGCGCTGACGCTGGGCCTGAGCCTGCAC
>DASWSY010000703.1:0-3572 GCA_036402415.1 Rhizobacter sp.
GACGTGGCGGCAGATCACGATGAAAGAGCTCGACGGGCTGTTCTGGCGCGGGCGCTGACACGGGCGCCGGCCATGCAACACGATTTCGTCTCGGCGCTGATCCTCCTGCTGCTGGTGCTCGACCCGCTGGGCAGCCTGCCCATCTTCATCCCGGTGATGCGCCAGGTGGCGCCCGAGCGGCGCCGCTGGGTGGCGCTGCGCGAAGTGGGCATCGCGTTCGCCGTGCTCTTCGTCTTCATGTTCGTCGGCGAAGGCTTCCTGCGCGTGATGCGCCTGTCGGAGCGATCGCTCGAAGTGGCGGGCGGCGTGATCCTGCTGATGGTGGCCATCCGCATGATCTTCGGCAGTGGCGGCGGTGGCGTGTACGGCGTGCCCGAGGGCAAGGAGCCGCTCATCTTCCCGCTGGCCGTGCCGCTGCTGGCGGGGCCGTCGGCCATGGCGACCGTGCTGCTGCTGGCCTCGCGGCAGCCCGAAGGCATGGGCTCGTGGATCGCGGCGCTGGCCTGCGCGATGGGGGTGTCGCTCGTGGTGCTGCTGCTGTGCGACCAGATCCGCCGCTGGGTCGGCGACTCGGTGGTGTCGGCCACCGAGAAGCTGATGGGCCTCGTGCTGACCGCGATCGCGGTCGAGATGATCCTGGCGGGCCTGAAGCGCTACTTCCTCGGCTGAAATGAAAAACGGCCGGTCTTGCGACCGGCCGTTCTCGTCTTGCGACAGCTTGCTGATCAGGCGATCAGAAGTTGTGGCGCACGCCCAGGGCGAAGGACTGATAGTCCGTCTCGTTGGCGTTGGTGTCGGCCGACAGCTTGGTGAAGTAGGTGTAGACCTTGGTGCGCTTGCTCAGGTTGTAGTTGTAGGCGAGCGTGTACTGCTTGGCGCCGCTGTCACCAGAGATGTTCTTCCAGTCGCCTGCCATGCCGGCGTGCACGTGGAACTCGGACGCGCCCAGGGTGTACATGCCAGCCAGGCGGAAGTTGTTGCGCTTGCCGTCCGCGGCGTCGTCAGCCTGCTGGAAGTAGCCGCCGACCGCGAACGGGCCGAAGCTGTACAGCGCGCGCAGGGCGAACTGGTTGCTTTCGCCTTGGGCGTCGTAGCCAGCACCCAGGGCGAGGCCGCCCAGCGTGTAGTTCACCGCGAAGTCGCGGTAGTTCGGCGTCGTGGCGGTTTCGTGCAGGCCGACGGAAGCGTGGAAGACCAGGCCCGGCACGAACTCGGCCGACGTGTAGCCGATCCGGTTGTTCGAGTTGAAGCCTGCGGCGCTGTAGTACAGCGCGTCAGCCGAGGTGCCGGTGTCGTGGTTGTGCATCGACACGTAGTCGGCCGTGGCGAAGTAGGCCTCGCTGGTGAAGCGGCCCAGGCGGATGGCGCCGAGGCTCTTGCTGGTCAGGTTGACTTCCGACTGGCCGGCCCAGAACGGGGTTGCGGCGCTGCCGGTGTCGGGACCGAAGCGGTGCTCGATCAGGAAGTTGGCCGACAGACCGCCGCCGAGGTCTTCCGTGCCCTTGAAACCGAGACGCGAGGCGTTGTCGTTGAGGACGGTGCTGCTGACGCCGCCGACCTTCTGGCGTTCGACGGTTTCGTTCAGACGGCCCCAGATGGTGACGTTGCTTTGGGCGAGAGCAGAGCCGGCTGCCAGCGTGGCAAGAGCGGCAACGAAGAGAGAGCGCTTCATGAGCATTCCTTATGTGTGAATTGCGGAATTGGTGACCGCGGGGAGTTTCACTGTTGAGTGGTTGGGCCCTGACGGCTGACCCAAACGCGAATGGAGTTTAGGCGGGCATGTACTGGAAAGTCCCGACCTCGTTGCTCGTGCGCAACAAGCAAATTTGTGCTTGGTGAGCGACGCAGCTCAGCGTCCACGATGGTGCGCGGGCGCCTCCAGCCGCTTGGCCAGCAGCGACAGCAGCAGCGTGAGCACGAGGTACATCACCGAGATGGCGAGGTACGGCTCCCAGTAGCGCGAGTAGGCCCCGGCCACGGTGCGCGCGGCCATGGCCAGCTCGGCCAGGCCGATGGCCGAGACCAGCGACGAGTCCTTGATCAGCGTGATGCCCTCGTTGACCAGCGCCGGCAGCATGCGGCGGAACGCCTGCGGCAGCACGATGAAGCGCATCGACTGTGCGTGCGTCAGCCCGAGGCTGTAGCCCGCCTGGGTCTGGCCAAGGTGGATGCTCTGGATGCCGGCCCGGAAGATCTCGGAGATGTAGGCTCCGGCGTTGAGGCTGAGCGCCAGGCAGCCCGAGAAGAAGGCGCCGTGCGACTGGCGAAACTCCCGGGCGGCCTCCCCGGCCAGCAGCAGGCCAGTGTCGGGGTGGATGAGCAGCGGCATCAACGCGAAGTGCACGAGCAGGATCTGCACGAAGAGCGGCGTGCCTCGGAAGAAGGTCACGTAGGCCAGCGTAATGGCTCGCGCGAACCTGAGGGCCCACGCGAGCGGCACCGACTTGGGCGCCGGTGCCTCGCGCGAGCTGCTGACGAGCCCCGACAGCACTCCCAGCACCATCCCGAAGACGATGGCGACCAGGGTGAGCTGGATCGTCATCCACAGGCCGGTCACGAACAGCGGTCCGTAACCGACGAGGATCTCCCAGCGCAAATCCATCGCCGTGCGGGGCGCTGGGCGCGCTTACTTCGAGGCGGCGGAGGCGGGTGCTGCCGCGGCAGCCGGGGCCGAGCCGAAGTACTGCGCGTAGATCTTGTCGTAGGTGCCGTCGGCCTTGATGTCGGCCAGGCCCTTGTTGATCTTGCCCAGCAGGTCGGTGTTGCCCTTCTTGATGGCGATGCCGTACTGCTCGGGCTGGAAGGCCTTGTCGGAGACGGTCTTGAACTTGGCATCGGCGTTGTTGGCCACGTAGTTGATGACCACGCCGTTGTCGGCCACCACCGCGTCGACGCCGCCGGCCTCGAGCTCCTTCAGCGCGAGCGGGGTCGACTCGAAGCGCTTGATGTTGGTGCTGTTCTTGCCTTGCAGCTTGGTCACGACTTCATCACCGGTGGTGCCGGTCTGCACGCCGACCTTGAGCTTCTTGATGTCGTCGAACTTGGCGACCTTGGAGTTGGCCTTCACCGCGATGAGCTGGTGCGCATCGAAGTAGGGATCGCTGAAGTCCATGGTCTGCTTGCGCTCGTCGTTGATCGTGATGGCCGAGACGAGCAGGTCGCGGTCGCCCTGGGCGAGGGTGTTGAAGATGCCTTCCCACGGCGTGTTGACGAACTTGACCTCGATGCCGGCCTTCTGGGCCACGGCCTTCACCACGTCGATGTCGAAGCCGACGATTTCCTTCTGCTGGTTCTCGGACTCGAAGGGCGCGTAGGCTGCATCGGTGCCGACCACGTAGACCTTGGCAGGCGCCGGCGCCGGCGCGGAGGCGGCCGCCACGGGGGCCGAGGCAGCGGGCGGCGTCTCGGCTTTCTTGCCACAGGCGGAGAGCAGGAGACCGGTCACCAGCAAAGCGCTGGCCTGGAGAAAGCGACGAGTGGAGAGCGTGTTCATGGACGTCCTTCGAAGGGGGCCTGGAAGGCGGCCGCTCGTGGTGGCCGCAAAAGGGGCCTCAGTGTAATGTCGGTCGGTG
>DASWSY010000704.1:0-4761 GCA_036402415.1 Rhizobacter sp.
GCGCCAGCGCGGCCCAGATGGTTTTCTTCAGCATGAGGGTTCCTTGGTGGTACGGCGCCAGATGCGCCGCGAAGTGGTCCGTGGCCGACGGTCGCGCCGGCTCATCGGGGACTATCGCCACAATGTGGCAAATCTTTAGAAAATTAATGTTTTTTTCTTATGCGGCAACAGGCAAAGGTCCGGATGCGTCGGTTTGTGCGGCCGCGCCCCGGAACAGATCGGTGCGGACATCCTTGAGCGCCTCAGCGGTGGTCTGCAGGACAAGGGCTTTGGGCAGTTGCAACACGATACGTCTCTGGAGTGGACCGGTCAGGCCAGCGGGGCCACGAGCGGGCCGACGAAGGCTTCGCCCTCGGCGAGCCACGACTGGCGCCCGGCATTGGTCATGCGCACGAAGGCCTCGCCCTCGCGCTTTTCCACCACGATCGCGGCGCCCGCCTTGCGCAGGTACCAGTAGAAGCCCGGCGCGAGCGCGGCGGGCCGCACCGTCAGGCGCTGCGGCCGGGCCTGCGCGGCGTCGAGCAGCGCCACCGCCGCCGCCAGATTGTTCTCGACGTAGTCGCGGTCGCTCTCCCGATAGCCATCGGGGAACGCATTGCAGAACGGGCGCCGGGGCACCACGGCGACGTGGGACAGGTCGGGAGACGACGGGCTCGGCATCATGAGCGGCGGCCTTGACGTGGAAGGTATGAGGAAACACACGGTCACCGGCATGTCGATTGCCATCCAACCGTGGTGCATGACACCATCCTAAGGCACTCATTGAGTGCTGTCAATACTCCGCCGAAATTCGATCGACTACACCCCTTCGCCAGCCTGAACGCGCGCCTTGGCGTCGCGCACGGCCTGCGCCGCCTGTCCGGCGGGCGTGGTGGCCAGCATGTCGGCGACCAGCTTGGGCATGTCGGGCAGCAGCAGCCGGGTCACCTCCACAAAGGCCGGCCCCATCAGCTCGCGTAGCAGCGGCTCGCGCTTGGCGAACGTGTCGCGCGCGCGTGCGCCCGAGAGGAACTGCAGGCAGGTGAACCACGAATGCCCGCTGCCGAGCCGCTGGCGCAGCACGGCATTGAGCTGGTCGATGTCGGGCTGGTTGCCCGACAACTGCAGCATCACCGAGACGCCGGTGATGAGCTTCATGAGGTCATCGCGCTCGCGGCGCTCGTCCAGTCGCAGTTGGACCGACAGGGTCGCATCGATCGCCGCGAGATTGTCGTTCAGTTCGCGGTAGTAGGGTTCGGTGATGGCAGGCATGGCGAGGCAGCGAGTGGATCGGGATGCGGGCGAGGGAGACGACCGTTTTGCGATGCGGGGGTCGCCCACCTCGACTAGCCGGCGGGCGTTGGGGCGCGCGCGCGCGTCAGGAACAGATAGTGTCTGGCCACGAAATACAGCGGATGCTGCGGGTTGCCGGCGACGTCATAGATGCGCGACACCCGTCCATAGGGGTAGGGGCCGCCGACAAGCAGCTCTTCCTCCAGCGTGCCGCGCGACTTGCCTTCCACGCGACTGAATGAATCGTCGGGATAGGGGTACAGCTCGACGGGCTCGGCGTCCGGCTGTTCGTAGCCACGATTGTAGACAAACTGCGTGGCCGCCATCAGCGTCGCATCGTCGGCACCGCCGCCATCGGCTAGCCCGTGCAGCCAGCCTCGGAAGTACTCTTCTGCCCGCGCGTCACGGGCACTCAGCGCCCGCTCGGCAAACGCCGCGCGCATGTGGGCCTTCATGCGGGCCAGACCATCGGGTCCATCGTAGGGAGAGGGGTGCATGGCTTCAAATGTGCAATACGCGGCTGCCGCGCGCGGCGCGCGCAGCGACGTTTTCAAGGATATACGCCGGATGCACGCGCAGCGGGCTGCGCCGTGCCGCGTGCACCGCCATCTTAAACACTCATTGAGTGTCGCGCAAGCGCGTGGGCGACGTGATCGCGTGCCTCGGCACGGGGGTCAGATGGATGCAGGGTCCGAACGCGGGATTCGCTCGGCAAACGGCTCAACTGAGGTCGTGCGGGCCCGTGGGAACGGCGCGATGTCCCCTTGGCCATGGTCGTGTCCCCTCACGCCGTGCGCTTCTGCAGTTTGGCATCGTGCAAGTCGATGTACGCCTTGCGCTGGTGCTTCTCCAGTATCGCGAGCAGGTTGGAACCGTCAATCAGAAGCAGAGGCTTCTCCTTGACGAACTCATGCGAATCCAACCCAAAGTTGGAAGTGGTCACAAGAATCCCCCGAGTCGCCTTCTCGTGAATCACCGTGCCGTAGAGGTCGCGCACGTGCGAGACGTTGACCGTGTTGGTGTAGCACTTGGCCTGAATGATCATCTTGCCGCCGCGCAATGGATCCGGATCAAACACCACCGCGTCGACGCCGCCATCCCGACTCGATTGCGTGATCTTGACCTCGGCACCGTGCGCGGCAAACTCCATTTCAAAGAGCTCCCGGATCAGGTGTTCGAAGTCCTCCCAGTCCATCGCCGCAAGGTTGACGCCATCATCCAGCCTATCGGCCACCCCGTACCCTTCCACGAACCGGCGATCGTCCGCGTTCCACTGCATGACGGGCGCGACAGGCACCATTGCGCTCAGCTTGGAGCTGCCCACCCCCTTGAAGGCCCGGAAGCATTCTTTCGGCTCCACCTGACGCAGATTGACGTCCAGAAACGCTGCCTTCGTGACCTGCAGCGAGAGAATGCACGGCCGGATCTCGGCACCGGTGCGCCGGTCATTGGTATCGACCATGCCATTGAACACAACGGCGTCAATCGCGTCCGCCGCATCGGCCGCGAACACCTCATGCAGGGCGCGCAGCGCGACTTGATACACGAAGCCATCGTACAGCCGCAGGACCTCCGCCTCCGAGATGAACACGTCCTCGAAATCATCCCGTCTGGCTAGATACTTGACTGCCTTCAGTCGTGGCAAGTTCTCAGGCGTGGGCAGCGTGGCCTCCACCAACAGCATCCGTGATACCGGTTCATAGTCAAGCGCGAACTCGACGTAGACGTCCTCGGGGAACGTGCCACCGGTGAGCACGTCAAGGCAATAGTCGGTAATGGCCTCCGGCTCCTTGGCCAAGTAGGCGGCTTGCTGGGCATCGACCGATGCGTTGTGCTCGGCCTCCTGCGCTTCCCATTCCTGCCGCTTGTCGATCCAAGCCGCGTGCGCGGTCTCATAGGCGCGCTGTCTCGCCCCTTCCGCGTCTTGGTGCGCCGCCAGCGCCTTGGCGTGGAGGGCCGCCAGCTGCGCGCCCTCTTGCTCCCACTGCTGGAGCGCAGCGGCGTACTTGGCTTCGCCCGCTTCGATCCGCTGCCGCGCGCGCTTGGCAAAGAGCTTGTCCAGCCAACTGAGCCGGGGCAGGTAGATGTCCTTGGGCGGCATGGGCCGGCCGCTGGCCTTGACCGGCTTCGGCTGCGGCCGTGGCGCGGCCGGCTCCGGCTCCGGAAACGGCGTGCAGCGCTTGCGTGACGCCCAGTCAACAACCATGTCGTCGTCGAGCCGGGCGATCAGATGGTTGCGCACCGCGTCCAGCTGCTCGGTCGCCACTTGGGTGCGCTCATCGGCCTCCTCCATGCGATCGAGGACCTGCTGTCGACTCTCCTCGCGCTGCGACCGCCGCTCCTCGCGCTCCGACGTCGTGGTCCATCGCTGGTCCCACTCCTGCGCTTGCATGCGCGCTTTGTTGTCGACGATGTCGAACGTGTCGCCTTTGATCAGTCGGTACTTCGACAAACCATCGTGCGACACTTCCACTTCATATGACACCCGCCCCCGTGCACTGATGCGCGTGTTGATCGTGCCAATTTTTGTTGTGCTCATAAAGACCCGTCGAAGTCATCCGGCCGCCTGCCCGATTGGCGCGCCGGTGTGCCCGTCTGAAAAAGGTAATCGTTGGCGCGCAGACCGCGCCAGCCGCCCGCCGTGCGCCGACTGACCGGGCCGGCGCGCGATGCCGCCGTGGCATTTTACGATGAAGCCCATGGGACATGGCGCGGGGGGCGTGACGGCGTAGGCGGACGCGGGGGCGGCGCGCCGGATGGCGGTGAAGCCTCGGGTGCCCGGGGGAGATCTGCCGGGTTCCGAGTGGAGGCCTGCCGGCCTCGGGGCGCTGCGCGGCCAGCGCCTCGGAACGGGGGTCGTTTCCGGTGGCCTACCACCCCCCCCCCGCGCGCGCCGCCTCGTGCCGCAACGCGATCGCTCCGCGCGCCGATTTGGGCATTATTCCCCAAGCTCATCGAGCAAGGCGTCGAAGAGGCGCACGTATTGATGGAGAATCCCCTCGAAGGCAGCGGCGTAGTCATCCGCGTCAATGCCGTATTTCAGCATGATCTTTTGATACTCGGTGCCTTTCCGGTGGGCCACGCCTGATGACCTCACGGCCTGCACGCTGTGTAGCAAAGCGACGTGCGCGTCCACGTCGGGCACGTTCAATCGGGTCAGAAGTTGGCGAAACAGTTCTATGGACTTGTCGCCATCGCCGCGCTCCAAGAACGATCTCAACCCCTTCACGTTGAGCGAGTCAATGGTCGTCTTCGCGAGGCTGAGGATCAGTGCGTCGAACTCGGACTGCTCGTTCGTCAGCATGGACCGTATGTCTTCAAAAAAATGCTGATCCTTCTCAGCCAGCGGCAAGAACAGTGGCCAGCCGGCACGTGCCGCCCACGCTTTGTTGAGGCGAGCATATTTTTGTTTGAACAGATGCTCCGGGTTTTCCGAATCATGGAATTGCCCGAGGAAGCTGCGCGCAAAGTTCGCCTTGCTCATCGTCC
>DASWSY010000705.1:0-2718 GCA_036402415.1 Rhizobacter sp.
AAGAGCGTCTTGCCTGCGTTCACCAGCAGTGCGCCGTACACCGCGCCGACGAGGCTCATGCGGCCACCCACGGCGGCGTAGATCACCATCTCGATCGAGGGCACGATGCCCACGAAGCTCGGCGACATGAAGCCCACCTGCAGCGCGAAGAGCGCACCGCCGATGCCCGAGAGCGCCGCGCCCAGGCAGAACACCGCCACCTTGAACATCGCCACGTCGTAGCCGGAGAAGCGCACCCGGTCTTCCTTGTCGCGCATCGCGAGCAGCAGCGTGCCGAGCTTGCTCTTCTGCACCCAGGCGCACAGCACGATGCTGCCGAGCAGCATCAGGCTGCACACGTAGTAGAGGATGACCTTGGCGCTGTCGGTGCGGATGTCCCAGCCGACGAGCGTCTTCAGGTCGGTCATGCCGTTGACGCCGCCGGTGTAGCCCTGCCGGCCGATGATGAGCACCGACAGGATCAGCGCCACCGCCTGCGTGATGATCGCGAAGTACACGCCGCCCACGCGCCGCTTGAACATCGCGTAGCTGATGATGAAGGCGAGCAGCGTCGGGATCGCGATCACCGCGAAGAGCGTGAAGGGCAGGCTCTTGAACGGGATCCAGAAGGTGGGCAGCTCGGTGAGCTGGTTCCAGTCCATGAAGTCGGGGATGCCCGGCGTGCTCTGGATCTTGGTGCTCTCGGGGTCGCTTGCCTCGAGCTTGAGGAACATCGCCATCGCGTAGCCCCCGAGCCCGAAGAACACGCCCTGCCCCAGGCTCAGCACGCCGCCGTAGCCCCACACCATCACCAGGCCGATGGCGACGAAGGCATAGGTGAGGTACTTGCCCACCAGGTTGAGGCGGAACACGTCTAGCGTGAGCGGCAGCAGCACGAGCAGCAGCGCCGCGAGGATGAGCATGCTGCCGATGCTCGGTTTGGCCAGCCAGTTCTTCAAGGCAATCATTCGTCGGTACTCCAGAACTTCAAGTCAGCGGCGGACCTTGACCGCGAAGAGCCCTTGCGGCCGCGCCATCAGGATCAGCACGATCAGCGACAGCGTCAGCACCTTGGCCATCGAGCCGGTCATGAAGAACTCGCTGATCGACTGCGTCTGGGCGATGCCGAAAGCCGAGGCCACGGTGCCGAGCAGGCTGGCCGCGCCGCCGAAGGTGACGACGAGGAAGGCGTCGACGATGTAGAGCGAGCCGCTCGTGGGCCCGGTCGAGCCGATGGTGGTGAAGGCCGCGCCCGCGACGCCCGCGATGCCGCAGCCGATGGCGAAGGTGAGGCGGTCTGTCTTCTTGGTGTTGATGCCGATGGCATTGGCCATCTGGCGGTTGCTCACCGTGGCGCGCACACGCAGGCCCCAGCGGCTCTTGTAGAGGGCCAGCATCACGCCGCCGGTCACGACGGCCGTGAGCGCGAGCACGAAGAGGCCGTTGATCGGGATGTCGAGGCCTTCCTGCGGTGCCCACGAGCCCATCAGCCAATCGGGCAGCGTGGGACTGACTTCCTTCGGGCCGATGCCAGTGCGGAAGCACTGCTGCAGCGCGAGGCTCACGCCCCAGGTGGCGAGCAGCGTGTCGAGCGGGCGCTTGTAGAGGTGGCGGATCAGCGTCCATTCGACGACCCAGCCGGCGATGAACGCGAACACGAAGGCCACACAGATCGCGACTGGAAAGTAGTAGGACATGAAGCCCGGTGCGAACTTCTCGGTGAGCGTGCTGCCGAGGAAGATGGTGTAGGCGCCGATGGTCATGAACTCGCCATGCGCCATGTTGATCACGCCCATCTGGCCGAAGATGATGGCCAGGCCCAGGCCCATCAGCAGCAGCACCGAGAAGAGGCTCAAGCCGGCGAAGCCCTGCATCAGCCCGATGTTCATGAATTCAGAGAAAGTCATCTGCGCACCTTGAAAGAAGGAAGGCCCGCCCGCAGGGCCGGGCCACATCCAGCGCGCACCGTGGAGCCGGCTTCGCCGGTCCACCGGTGCGGCCCCCTTGAGGGGGCGGCCGTCAGGCCGTAGGGGGTGGGCTACTGATAGCCTTTCGGGAAGGGATCGGGCTTGATCAGGTCCTTCGACTCGGCCACCACCTTGAAGGTCGCATCCGGCATGCCCTGGCCGATGCGTGCCTTGCTCCACAGGTGGTGGTTGGCGTCGAGCTTCACGTAGCCCTCGGGGGCGGTCTTGAGCTCGATGCCGGGCGAGGCGGCCACCACCTTGTCGACGTCGAAGCTGCCGGCCTTCTCGACCGCGGCCTTCCACAGCCAGGGGCCGAGGTAACCGGCCTGCGTCACGTCGCCGATCACCGCGTCCTTGCCGTACTTGGCCTTGAAGGCGGCGACGAACTTCTTGTTGTTCTCGTTCTCTAGCGTCTGGAAGTACTTCATCGACGAGTAGAAGCCGGCGAAGTTTTCGCCGCCCACGCCGGTCATCTCGTCCTCGGTCACCGACAGGGTCAGCAGGAACTGCTTGTCGCCGGTGATGCCTGCGGCCTTGAGCTGCTTGTAGAAGGCCACGTTGGAGCCGCCCACCACCGCCGCGAAAATGCAGTCGGGCTTGGCCACCTTGATCTTGTTGATCAGCGAGTTGAAGTTGGTGTGGCCCAGCGGGTAGTACTCCTCGCCCTTCACGGTGCCCAGCTTGCCCACCGTCTCGATGTGCTTGCGCGCGATCTTCATCGAGGTGCGCGGCCAGATGTAGTCGCTGCCGACCAGGAAGAAGCTCTTCGCCT
>DASWSY010000706.1:0-3831 GCA_036402415.1 Rhizobacter sp.
AACACCTGGGTCAAGTAAGGGCCCCCCAGTCGCTCTCGCTCCTGCCCCCGAGGGGCGCCGCCTGGCGGACCGGCTGAGCCGGATCCGCAGGCGTGGCTTGATGTCGCCGGCGTTGCCGGCGCGTTGGCACGCTGCTTGCGAAGAAATGCGCAGGGATTCGGGTTGTCATTGATGGATACGCCTGGGCGTGGTTTGCTTCAATGAATCGACGGTTTGCGTTTTCTGGAGGTCGTATGAGCGCATCCAAGGATCTGGTCACGGTGTCGGCGCGTGGGGGCAGCATTCCCATCGCCCGCATGCGCAGTCTCTATCAGGTCGACGAGGTCGGGCGCAAGCTCGACAAGTTGCCCGAGAAGGAGCATGAGCACCTGCGCTCCACCTACGAGCGCATGCTGGAAAAGGGCCCCGAGCGCTTCCAGGTCAAGCCGTCGGGCATCCCGGCGATGGACCACCTCTACGACGACCTGCCCAACTTTGCCGACGTGCTCGACGACGTGAAGCGCCAGATCGCATTGTGCGAAGACAGCCGTGACGCGCTGGAGATCACCCCGGTGCTGCTGCTCGGCCCGCCGGGCGTCGGAAAGACGCATTTCGCTCGCGAGCTCTCCAAGCTGCTCGGCACCGGCATGGGTTTCATCTCGATGAGCTCGCTCACCGCAGGCTGGGTGCTCTCGGGGGCGTCGAGCCAATGGAAGGGCGCGCGGCCCGGCAAGGTCTTCGAGACCCTCGTCGACGGCCAATACGCCAACCCCGTGCTCGTGGTCGACGAGATCGACAAGGCCGGCGGTGAGCACGCCTACGACCCGCTGGGAGCGCTCTACAGCCTGCTGGAGCACGACACCGCGGGAAGCTTTACCGACGAATTTGCCGAAGTGCCCATCGATGCGAGCCAGGTGATCTGGGTCGCCACCGCCAACGACGGGCGCAGCATTCCCGAGCCCATCCTCAACCGGATGAACGTCTACGAGGTGCAGGCCCCCGACCGCGACGCCGCGCGCCACATCGCCGCGAAGCTCTACCGCAGCATCAGGGCCGACCACGACTGGGGCAGCCGCTTCGCACCCGAGCCTGGCCAGGACGTGCTCGACCGCATGAGCGAGATGGCGCCGCGCGAGATGCGCCGTGCATGGATGACCGCCTTCGGCAACGCCAAGCTCGCACGCCGCGACCGTGTGGACGTGGTGGATCTGCCCGAGGCCGGCTTCAAGAAGTCCAGCATCGGGTTCGTGCAGTAAACCCCGACTCGCGGGGTCTCTTCCCATCCCCCTTCCTGGGGGCTGTAACGCTTTGTGTGCCACGCGCGGCGCAGAGGTGCGCGCTGCAAAATTCCCGCTGAAAAATCGGCACAGGGAAGACACAAGAATGCGAGACCGACTCAGCGACGCCGCCCATGGCGCCGTGGGCAGCATGCTCGGTGGGCTCGATGGCGCACTGGCCTCGCTGCTGGCCAGCTGGACAAGCGCCCAGCGCCTCTACAACCTCGAAGGTGAAGGGCAGCTTGGCGACCTGATGGTCGAGCGCTTCAGCCTGGTCGACACGGTCAGCGCCCCCTTCGAGCTGCAACTGCACACCCTGTGCGTGCACAACCGCATCCGCCCGCAAGCCCTGCTGGGCCAACGTGCGACGCTGCTCACCACCCTGGCCGACGGCAGCCGCCACCGCCGCAGCGGCCTCGTCTTCGAGGCGCGCGACGGCGGCGCCGACGGTGGCCTCGTGCGCCATCAGCTGCTGCTCCAGCCCTGGATCGCCCTGCTCGGCCACACCCGCGCCAGCCGCGTCTGGCAAGACAAGACCCTCATCGAGATCCTCGACGACGTGCTCGGCGCCGAGGCCTACAAGGCCCACGCCGCCTGGCAGTGGGGCGAAGTCACCCACGACGGCGATGCCGAAGGCAGCAGCGAAGACCTCGCCGCCTTCCTGGCCCGAGGCCCCAACGGCGGCGTGCGCCCCTACTGCGTGCAGTACCGCGAGAGCGACCTTGCCTTCCTGCAGCGCCTGCTGGCCGAAGAAGGCCTGGGCTGGCGCGTCGAAGAGGCCGACCCCGACGACACCAGCGCGCCCAGCGGCCACCGCATCGTGTTCTTCGCCGACAGCGCACGCTGGCCCGAGAACACGAGCTCGCGCTCGTCGGTCGGCGGCGCAGGCCTGCGCTTCCACCGCGCCTCGGCCGTCGAAGAGCAAGACGCCATCCAGACCTTCGGCGGCTGGCGCCAGCTCACGCCCGCGTCCACGGCCGTGCTGCAGTGGGACTACCAGGGCAAGCGCGCCATCGCCGCGGAAGCCCCCACCGCCTACGCGTACACCAGCGAGACCCTGCGCGACACGGCACCGTGGCTGCAGCAGTACGAAGCGGCCGGCGCCACCGCCGACACCGGAGCCTGCACCAGCGCCCAGCTGCAGCACCGCGCCACTTGCCGCCAACAGGCGCACGAAGCCCGCCACAAGACCTGGCTCGGCCGCAGCACCGTGCGCAGCCTGCGCGCCGGCGAGCACTTCGCGCTCACGCAGAGCACGCTCGACGCCCTGTCGGAACTGCAGAGCGACGCCGACCGCGAGTTCTGCGTGCACAGCGTCCACGCGCTGGGCGTCAACAACCTGCCCAAGGAGCTGGGCGAGCGCCTGATGCGCCGGCCGGCCCGCGACCCCTTCGCCGAACTCGACGGGGCACCCGACACCCCCCTGCTCGACACCCTGGCGCAAGACCCGGCCCTGAGCGAGCAGGCCGCCAAGATCGGCTACGTCAACCGCTTCGAAGCCTTGCGCCGGCTCATCCCCTGGCGCCCGCTGCAGGCGCACGCCCCCACCGCGCTCGGCGCCCAGACGGCCATCGTCGTCGGCCCCGACGGGAGCACCAGCGCCGCCGGTGCCGACGAGCTCTACACCGATGCGCTCGGCCGCATCCGGGTGCAGTTCCACTGGCAGTCGGCCCCCGGCGCCGACGCCCGCGCCGACAACCGCAGCACCTGCTGGGTGCGCGTGGCGCAGCGCTGGGCGGGTGCCGGCATGGGCTGGCAACACATCCCGCGCATCGGCCAGGAGGTGCTGCTCGACTTCATCGAAGGCGACATCGAGCGCCCGGTGGTGCTGGGCAGCCTCTTCAACGGCCGCGGCGAAGCGGGCCTGCCGCCCACGCCGGGTGGTGCTGCCGCACAGGCCGACACCAGCGCCTACCAGACGAGCCACAACCACGGCCCGAGCGCCCAGGGCAACCTCGTGCAAGGCGGCTCGGGCGGCCACAGCCCCGCCTGGCACGGTGGCGCACCGGGCTCGGCCTCGCCGGGCACGGCGGCACAGAACAACGCCGCCGCGCTGAGCGGCTTCAAGAGCAAGGAGTTCGGCGGCGAGGGCTTCAACCAGCTCGTCTTCGACGACACGCCTGGCGAGTTGCGCGTGCAGCTCGCCACCACCCAACATGCGACGCAGCTCAACCTGGGTCACCTGATCCATCAGGCCGACAACCACCGCGGCCACTACCGCGGCCTGGGCTTCGAGCTCAGGACCGACGCCTACGGCGCCGTGCGCGCCACCAACGGCTTGCTGATCACCACCTTCGGTGCCCGCCAGAGCGACCCGGCCGGCGACAACGCCGCCGGCATGGCGCTGCTCAAGCAGGCCGCCACGCTGGCCGACAGCTTCAGCAACGCGGCCAAGACCCATCAGACCACGGCGCTCGCCAGCGCCATCGGCACGCTCAAGGCCAACCAGAGCAGCCTCT
The DNA here is from genome assembly GCA_036402415.1 of Rhizobacter sp. Taxonomy (GTDB): domain Bacteria; phylum Pseudomonadota; class Gammaproteobacteria; order Burkholderiales; family Burkholderiaceae_C; genus Rhizobacter. The sequence goes on from DASWSY010000706.1 coordinate 3,716, forward strand.
CCGACAAGCTCGCGCCGATGAAGGCATTGCACCAGTCGGCCAGCGGCATGGTGAGCAATGCGTCACTCGACGCTGCCGTCAGCGATGCCGGCAACAAGAACACCCAGGCGAGTGAC
>DASWSY010000707.1:0-7993 GCA_036402415.1 Rhizobacter sp.
GCCGGCGCAGGTGACGAGCTGGCTCGCTTGCCCGGCGCCGATCACGGTGCGCGCCGTGACGAGCACCACCGACTGGGCGTGCACGCTGTCGCCGGCGACGATCACGCCGTTGGCGCTGGCCGAGGTGGCGAGGCGGTCGTCGGGGCTGGTGCCGGCCTCGTCGCCCCCACCGCCGCAGGCTGCGGCGAGCAGGCTCAAGAGCAGCGAGGCCAGGGGATGAGGTCTCATGGCAAAACTCCTGCAGGACAGGCAGAGTGTGCCGCGCACGCCGCCCCGGCGCCAGCCGCAGGCGTCAGGCGGTGTCCAGCACCCGCAGGATCTCGCGCCCGTAGGCTTCGAGCTTCTTCGCGCCCACGCCGCTGATCTGCGACAGGTCGTCGAGCGACGCCGGCTGCGAGCGCGCCATCTCGGCGAGTGTGGCGTCGTGGAAGATCACGTAGGCCGGCAGGCCGTGCTCCTTGGCCACCTCGGCACGCCAGGCCTTGAGCGCGGCGAAACGCTCGGTGCCGAGCGCGTCGAGCGGCACGGGCGGTGGCTTGTCCTTGCCGGCGCGGGTGGACTTGACGCCCTTGCCGCGTTTGGGTGTGTCGCTCGGCTGGCGCAGCAGCAGCGTGACTTCGCCGCGCAACACCGCACGAGCGCTCGGCGTGAGTTCGAGCGTGTTGTATTCGCCTTCGGTGCGCAGGTGGCCGAGCGCGATCAACTGGCGCAGCACGGCGCGCCACTGCGCCTCGCTCACGTCGGCACCGATGCCGAAGGTCGACAGGCTCTGGTGGTGGTATTGCTCGACCTTGTCGGTTACCTTGCCACGCAGCACGTCCATCAGGTGCACGGCGCCGAAACGCTGGCCGCCGTTCTGGTGGAAGCGGTAGACGCAGGACAGCGCCTTGCGGGCCGCCTCGGTCGCGTCCCACGTCGCCGGGGGCACGAGGCAGTTGTCGCAATTGCCGCAGGGCGAGCTTTCCTCGCCGAAATAGCGCAGCAGCCGCACGCGCCGGCAGTCGTGCGCCTCGGCCAATGCGAGCAGCGCTTCGAGCTTGCCGATCTGGTTGCGCTTGAACTCTTCGCCGGCCGGGCTGTCGTCGATCATGCGGCGCTGGTTCACCACGTCGGCGAGGCCGTAGGCCATCCAGGCGTCGGCGGGCAGGCCGTCGCGGCCGGCGCGGCCGGTCTCCTGGTAGTAGCTCTCGATGTTCTTGGGCAGGTCGAGGTGGGCGACGAAGCGCACGTCGGGCTTGTCGATGCCCATGCCGAAGGCGATGGTCGCCACCATCACGATGCCTTCCTCGCGCAGGAACTTGTCCTGGTGGCGGCTGCGCAGCTCGGTGTCCAGCCCGGCGTGGTAGGGCAACGCGGCGATGCCTTCGGCCTTCAGCCACTCCGCAGTCTCTTCGACCTTCTTGCGCGACTGGCAGTAGACGATGCCGGCCTCGCCCTCGTGCTCGTCCTGGATGAAGCGCAGCAGCTGGGCGCGCGCGTTGTCCTTCTCGACGATCTGGTAGCGGATGTTGGGCCGGTCGAAGCTGCTGATGAAGACCTGCGCCTCGGCGAGCGCGAGGCGCTCGATGATGTCGGCGCGCGTCAGGTCGTCGGCGGTTGCGGTGAGCGCGATGCGCGGCACCTCGGGATAGCGCTCGTGCAGCAGGCTGAGCTGCAGGTAGTCTTCGCGGAAGTCGTGGCCCCACTGGCTCACGCAATGCGCCTCGTCGATCGCGAAGAGGCTCAGGAGGCCGCGCTCGTTCAGCGAATCGAGCTGCGCCTGGAAGCGCGGCGTGGTCACGCGCTCCGGCGCGGCGTAGAGCAGCACCAGGCGGCCGCTCATCATCTCGCGCTCGATCTTCTGCGTCTCGTCGAGCGTGAGCGTGGAGTTGAGGAAGGCGGCGTGCACGCCGGCCTCTTCGAGCGCGCCGACCTGGTCGTGCATCAGCGCGATCAGCGGGCTCACCACGATGGCCACGCCCCGCCCGGCGCGATGGCGCGCGATGGCAGGCACCTGGTAGCACAGGCTCTTGCCGCCGCCGGTGGGCATCAGCACCAGCGCGTCGCCGCCCTGGCCCACGTGCTCGATGATGGCCTGCTGCTGCCCGCGGAAGGCGGGGTAGCCGAAGACCTCCTGCAGGATGCGCAGAGGCTCGGTCGGCGAAGCGGAGGAAGACGGGATGGGCGGCATGGCGAGCAGGAGGCGGCATGGTACGCGAGGGCCATGCGCGGCGGGCAAGGCTCCCCCATCGGCAGGCCCTCCACGGGGCGTGCGCTGCCAAGCTTGGGGTGGTGGCGGCGCGGGCCTGCGTGCTAAGTTCGTTTCATCATGAAGCACGCCCTGGCCTGTCTCTCGCTCCTCCTCACCGTGTCGACCGTCGGCGCGCAGCCGGCACCCTTGCCGGTCGCGCCGGTGCGCGCCGTGACCGACACCTACCACGGCGTGCGCATCGCCGACCCCTATCGCTATTTCGAGAACCGCCGCGACCCCGAGGTGGCGAAGTGGATGAAGGCGCACAGCGACCACGCCTACGCCACGCTCAGGCGCATCCCCGGCCGCGATGCGCTGCTGGAGAAGATTGCGCGCTATGACTCGGCCGCCTCGGAGCGCGTGGCGCAGATCGCGCGCGTGCCGGGCGATGTGTATTTCATCGAACGCCGGGGCGCGGCGGAGAACCAGTACAAGCTCGCGCTGCGCCGGGGCCTGCAAGGGGCCGACCAACTGCTGGTGGACCCGGAGGTCATCGAGAAGAAGACCGGCCAGCCGCATGCCATCAACTGGTACGTGCCCTCGCCCGACGGCGCGCGCGTGGCCTACGGCCTCTCGGCGCAGGGCTCCGAGGCGGCGGTGCTGCACCTGCTCGACACCCGCAGCGGCAAGCCCATCGGGCGGCCGATCACCCGGGCCGAGTTCGGCGGCGTCGACTGGTCGCCCGACGGCACGAGGCTGGTGGTGAACCGCCTGCGCGCGCCGCGTGGTGGTGCCAAGGCCACCGACAAGTACCAGCACAGCCAGGTGTGGCTGCTGCGCGCGGGCCGCCCCGTCGCCGAGGCGAAGCCGGTGTTCGGCAGTGCCACGCGCGGCGTGCAGATTCAGCCGGCAGAGATCCCGGTCGTGAGCTTCACGCACGACGGCAAGTGGGCGCTCGGGCTCGTCATCAACGGCACGCAGCGCGAGCTGGGCCTCTACGTGGCGCCGCAGGCCGGCGTGCTGGCCGGCAAGCCGGCGTGGAAGCGGGTGCTGAAGGCGGCCGACGCGGTGACCGGCATCGCCTACTTCGACGACATGCTGTACCTGGTGTCGCACCAGGGTGCGCCACGCTCGAAGGTGATGGCGATGCGGCTCGACGCCCCCGATGTGCAGAAGGCCGAGCTGGTGATGCCGCCGTCCGATCAGGTGGTGGTCAACGTGGCGGCCGCGGCCGATGCGCTCTACATCGAAGTGCGCGACGGCAACATCAAGCGCCTCTACAAACGCCCGCATGGCGCGCAGGGCGCACCGGTGGAAGTGAAGCTGCCGCTCGAAGGCTCGTTCGAGCTCGTCAGCTCCGAAGGCGGCGTGGGCGCCGCCAACCCGCGCCTGCCCGGCCTGCTGATCGACCTGCAGAGCTGGAACGCCGCGCGCCAGGTCTACGAGGTCGCGGCCGATGGCAGCGTGCGCAACACCGGTCTGCAGCCCACGGGCCCCTTCGACCAGCCGGCCGGCATCGTGGCGACCGAGGTGAAGGTGAAGAGCCACGACGGCGCGATGGTGCCGATGTCCATCATCCACCGGGCCGACGTCAAGCTCGACGGCAGCAACCCCACCATCCTCTACGGCTACGCGAGCTATGGCTCGACCGAGGAGCCGTTCTACAGCGTGAGCCGGCTCGCATGGCTGGATGCCGGCGGCGTGTATGCCATCGCCAACCCGCGCGGCAGCAGCGTCTACGGCGAGGAGTGGTACCGCGGCGGCTTCCAGGCCACCAAGCCCAACACCTGGAAGGACTTCATCGCCTGCGCCGAGTACCTGATCTCGCAGAAATACACCTCACCCGCCAAGCTCGGCATCCTCGGCGGAAGCGCGGGCGGCATCCTCGTGGGCATGGCGATGGTCGAGCGGCCGGAGCTCTTCGCGGCGGTGATCCCGGCGGTGGGCGCGCTCGACATGCTGCGCATGGAGACCACCGCCAATGGCGTGCCCAACATCCCCGAGTTCGGCAGCGTCAAGACCGAGGCGGGTTTCCGCTCGCTGCTGGCGATGAGCACCTACGCCCACATCAAGCCCGGCACGCCGTACCCGGCCGTGCTGCTGACCCACGGCGTGAACGACCCCCGGGTCGAAGTGTGGACCAGCACCAAGACCGCGGCCCGCCTGATGGCCGCCACCACCAGCGGCAAGCCGGTGCTGCTGCGCCTGGAATACGACGCCGGCCATGGCATCGGCAGCACCAAGAAGCAGCAACTGGAGGAACGGGCCGACATGCTGGCGTTCTTTTTGTGGCAGATGGGCGTGGCTGGCTACCAACCCTAGCGGGGGCATGAATACGAGGGAGCGCGGCCCAGGCCGCGCGGCCCATAATTCGCCCTATTCCCCGTCTACCCCGATCTACTCTTTTGGAGCCGCCCCCATGGCCTCGATCAACAAAGTCATCCTCATCGGCAACCTGGGCCGCGACCCCGAAGTGCGCTACACCGCCAACGGCGCCGCCATCTGCAACATCACCATCGCCACCACGCGCAACTGGAAAGACAAGAACAGCGGCGACAAGGTCGAAGAGACCGAGTGGCACCGCGTCGTCTTCTACGACCGCCTGGCCGAGATCGCCGGCGAATACCTGAAGAAGGGCCGGCCGGTCTACGTCGAAGGCCGCCTCAAGACCCGCAAGTGGACCGACAAGGACGGCGTGGAGAAGTACACCACCGAGATCATTGCCGAGAACATGCAGCTCCTGGGCGGGCGTGAAGGCGGCGGTGGTGGCGGTGGCGACGAAGGCGGCGGTGGCTACAGCCGCGGCGCGCAAGGCGGTGGAGGTGGCGGCGAGCGCAGCGCCCCGGCCTCGCGCCCGGCCGCCAGCAAGCCCGCCGCGAAGTCGTCGACCGGCTTCGACGACATGGACGACGACATCCCGTTCTGACGGCGAGATTCCCGCCGATCCGCGACGCGCCGTGCTCCCCGCACGGCGTTGTCGTTTCTGGCTTCAGGTGGCAGACAGGCCATGACAACACCCTCTTCCACTGCGGCCCCGACCGTCGTTTCACGCGCCGAGGCCTTGCGCTTCTGGCTCAAGCTCGGCTTCATCAGCTTCGGCGGGCCGGCCGGGCAGATCGCGATCATGCACGAGGAGCTGGTCGAGCGGCGACGCTGGATCTCGGAGAGCCGTTTCCTGCACGCGCTCAACTACTGCATGCTGCTGCCCGGCCCCGAGGCGCAGCAGCTCGCCACCTACATCGGCTGGCTGATGCACCGCACCTGGGGTGGGCTGGTGGCGGGCGGCCTCTTCGTGCTGCCCTCGCTGTTCATCCTCATCGCGCTCTCGTGGGTCTACATGGACTTCGGCAACGTGCCGGTGATCGCCGGGCTCTTCTACGGCATCAAGCCGGCGGTGACCGCCCTCGTGGTGCATGCAGCCTGGCGCGTGGGCTCGCGCACCCTCAAGAACGGCTGGCTGTGGGGCATCGCCATCGCGGCCTTCGTGGCGATCTTCGCGCTGCAGCTCCCCTTCCCGCTGATCGTGCTGGCCGCCGGCCTGATCGGCTACTGGGGCGGGCGTGTCGCACCGGCGAAGTTCGCCGTCGGCGGCGGCCACGGCCCGGCCGCGAAGGGCCACGGCCCGGCGCTCATCGACGACCACACGCCCACGCCAGAACATGCCCGCTTCAGCTGGCCGCGGTTCCGCCGCGTGCTCGTGGTCTTCGTGGGCCTGTGGACGCTGGCCCTCGGGGGCCTCGTGGCGCTCCTAGGCTGGCAGGCGGTGCTCACGCAGATGGCCTGGTTCTTCACCAAGGCGGCGCTGCTCACCTTCGGCGGTGCGTACGCGGTGCTGCCCTACGTGTACCAGGGGGCGGTCGACCATTACCAGTGGCTCACCGGTCCTCAGATGATCGACGGCCTGGCGCTCGGCGAGACCACGCCCGGCCCGCTGATCATGGTGGTGTCGTTCGTGGGCTTCGTGGGCGGCTGGACCAAGGCCCTCTTCGGCCCCGATGCGCTGCTGCTGGCCGGCGCCACCGCCGCCACCGTCGTCACCTTCTTCACCTTCCTGCCCTCGTTCTTCTTCATCTTCCTGGGCGCGCCCTTCATCGAGACGACGCACGGCAAGCTGCAGTTCACCGCGCCGCTGACCGGCATCACCGCCGCGGTGGTGGGGGTGATCGTCAACCTCGCGGTGTTCTTCGCCTACCACGTGCTGTGGCCGCAGGGCCTGGGCGGCCCGTTCGAATGGGCCTCCGCCCTGATCGGCGTGGCGGCGGGCGTGGCGCTCTTCCGGTTCAAGGTCGGCGTGATCCCGGTGATCGCCGGCAGCGCCGTGGCGGGGCTCGCGCTGCAGTGGCTGCTGCGCGCGTGACGGTCCACAGGCTGCGCACCGGTTTCCCACAAGGTTTGCAGAACTTGTCCACACACTTGACCCCAGCCCGCACGGCCGCGGCGCTTGGGCAACAATTTGCCATCTCACTTCAGGAGCGCGACATGACCCGCCACACCGCCCAGGACGACGACGCCAAGCCCGTCATCAACATCGACAAGACCGACCGCCTCGAAGACCAGCTCGCGTTCAAGTCGCGCTACGTGCTCGTCTTCGGCGCGGTGGACGACAAGCTCGCCCACGCCACCTGCCGCCGCCTGCTGGCGCTGTCGGAGGAGTCCGATGCGCCGATCACCATGCTCATCTCCTCGCCCGGCGGCCACGTGGAATCGGGCGACGCCATCCACGACATGATCCGCTTCGTGCGCGCCCCGGTCACCGTGGTCGGCACCGGCTGGGTGGCGAGCGCCGGGGCGCACATCTTCCTCGCGCCGCCGAAGGAGCGTCGCCTGTGCCTGCCCAACACGCGCTTCATGATCCACCAGCCGGCCGGTGGCGCCGGCGGCCAGGCGACCGACATCGCCATCCAGGCCAAGGAGATCATCCGCACCCGCGAGCGCATCGCCCGCGTGATCTCCCGGCAGACCGGCAAGCCGTACGACACGGTGAAGACCGACATGGAGCGCGACTTCTGGCTGAGCGCGCAGGAGGCGATCGACTACGGCATCGTCTCGCGCATCGTCGAGACGCAGATCGACATCGCTTGATCTTCGTCAGGCCGGGGCGGCAAGGAAAAGCCCTGGCCTTCCACGGCGCTGGCGCGCACGCTAGGCTTGGGCCGTCTCTTCATTCCCTGCAAGGAGCGACCCGATGCCGCACTACGTCGATGGCTTTCTGCTGGCCGTGCCGAAAGACCGGATCGAGGACTACCGCAAGCTCGCCCAGGACGCCGGCACGGTCTGGAAGGAACACGGCGCCGTGGCCTATTTCGAAGGCCTGGCCGACGACGTGCAGCCCGGCAAGCTCACGTCCTTTCCGCAGGCGGTGCAGCTCAAGAACGACGAGGTCGTCGTCTTCTCGTGGATCGTCTACAACTCCCGCGAGCACCGCGACGCGGTCAACGCCAAGGTGATGGCCGACCCGCGCATCGCCGACATCGACCCGACCACCATGCCCTTCGACAGCCAGCGCATGATCTGGGGCGGCTTCAGCAGCCTCGTCGAAGCGTAACCACCGGTATCGCGCGTAGGACGGAACCTACATCCGCGAAAGCCATTGCCCGGTTGTGGCCTTGCCCGGCCGGTTTCGAGAATGGGTCTCCATCGACCCCGGCACACAGGAGCAAACGCCATGGCACAAAGCGCACGCATCACCGGCCCCGTGGTCTACCGCGAGGGCGACGGCCCCAACATCACCATCCCCGAAGGCCCGATCGAATTCCAGGAATCCGAGTTCGACGTGACCCTGAGCTGGGCCGAAGGCGACACCCGTGGGGTGACTGCCATTCC
>DASWSY010000708.1:0-6181 GCA_036402415.1 Rhizobacter sp.
CGGTTGGAGCGGAAGAAGTCGGAGACCACACGGTCGGCGGGCGAGTCGAACTGCAGGACCTTGTGCAGCAGATCGGTGGCGAGTTCGAGCAGGGCGTTGGGATGCATCGCGCGATTATCCTTGCCACCCCATGAGCACCGACGACCTCCAGCCCCTGCCCGACACGCCCCTGGGCCGCTACCGTCACTACAAGGGCCACGAGTACGAGGTGATCGGCGTCGCGCGCCACAGCGAAACGCTCGAGGCGCTGGTGGTGTACCGCCCGCTCTACAACGACAGCGGCCTGTGGGTGCGGCCGCACGCGATGTTCTTCGAGGACGTCGAGATCGAAGGCGTGCGCCGCCCCCGCTTCACACGCATCGCCTAGACCAGCAGTTGCGGCTCGCCCCTGAGCTGCGTCACGACGCCGTTTTCCACGCGCAGCAAGCCGTCGACGAGCCAGCGAACCGCCTTCGGATAGAGCTGGTGTTCGCGCGAGAGCACACGCGCGGCCAGCGTCTCCTCGGTGTCGCCGGGCAGCACCGCCACCGCGGCCTGGGCAATGATCGGGCCGTGGTCCAGCTCCGGCGTCACGAAGTGCACCGTGGCCCCTGCCACCTTGCAGCCGGCCTCGATGGCGCGCTGGTGCGTGCCCAGGCCCGGGAACGCCGGCAGCAGCGAGGGGTGCACGTTGAGCATGCGGCCTTCGAACTGCTTCACGAAGCCGGGCGTGAGGATGCGCATGAAGCCCGCGAGCACCACCACGTCGGGCGAAAAGCCGTTCACCACCTGCGCGAGTTCCGCATCGAAGGCCTCGCGGTCGGGGAAACGTTTGTGGTCGACGACCGCCGTCGCGATCCCGCGCGCCTGTGCGAACTGAAGGCCGGCCGCGTCGGGCCGGTTGCTCACGACGGCCGCGATGCGCGCCGGCCAGCCTTCGGTGGCACAGGCCTGGACGATGGCTTCCATGTTGGAGCCCCGGCCCGAAATCAGGATCACGATGTTCTTCATAAGGGCCGGCAGTTTAGGTGAGCCCCCCAGTCGCTATCGCTCCCGCCCCCGAGGGGCGCCGCCCAGAGGCCCGGCAAAGCCGGTTTCTCGGGCGTTGCTTGATAATTCGTGCCCCCTTCGAGATACCTTATGACTGAACGCGTTCTGACCGGCATCACCACCACCGGCACGCCCCACCTCGGCAACTACGTCGGCGCCATCCGACCCGCCATCCGCGCCAGCCAGGCGCCGGGGGTGGAGAGCTTCTTCTTCCTCGCCGACTACCACGCGCTCATCAAGTGCGACGACCCGGCGCGCATCGAACGCTCGCGCCTGGAGATCGCCGCCACCTGGCTCGCCGCCGGGCTCGACACGAAGCGCGTCACCTTCTACCGCCAGAGCGACATCCCCGAGACGCCCGAGCTCACCTGGCTGCTCACCTGCGTCACCTCCAAGGGCCAGATGAACCGTGCGCATGCCTACAAGGCCGCGCTCGACGCCAACGTCGCCGCCGGCGAGGACCCCGACGCCAACATCACGATGGGCCTGTACAGCTACCCCATCCTGATGGCCGCCGACATCCTGCTCTTCAACGCCCACCGCGTGCCGGTCGGGCGCGACCAGGTGCAACACATCGAGATGGCTCGCGACGTGGCCCAGCGCTTCAACCACCTCTTCGGCAACGGCCGCGAGCTCTTCGTGCTGCCAAGCGCCGAGGTCGAGGAAGAGGTGGCCACGCTGCCCGGACTCGACGGCCGCAAGATGTCGAAGAGCTACGACAACACCATCCCGCTGTTCGAAGGCGGCCCCAAGGGCCTGAAGGACGCGGTGGCGCGCATCGTGACCGACTCGCGCCTGCCCGGCGAACCCAAGGACCCGGACAGCGCCTCCCTCGTCACCATCTACGACGCCTTCGCGAGCGCCGAGCAGCGCACGCAGATGCGCGCCGACCTGCGCGCCGGCCTCGGCTGGGGAGACGCCAAGCAGCGCACCGTCGACCTGATCGAGTCGCACCTCGGCCCGATGCGCGCCCGCTACGAAGAGCTGATGGCCCACCCCGAGCAGGTGGAAGACGCGCTGATGGAAGGCGCCGCCAAGGCGCGCGCGGTCGCCGTGCCGCTGATGCAGGAGCTGCGCGCGGCCGTGGGCCTGCGCAAGATGGTCGCGCTGCCGCAGGCGCAGAAGGCGACAGCGAGCAAGGCGGCCGCCCTGCCCCTCTTCAAGCAGTACCGCGAACCCGACGGCCGCTTCTACTTCAAGCTCACCGCCGCCAACGGCACCACGCTGTTGCAGAGCAGCGGGCTGGCCGACGGCCGCGAAGCGGGCCTGTGGGTGAAACGCCTGAAGACCGAAGGCAGCAAGGCCCTGGCCGACGCGCCGGTCGAGTTCATCGACCGCGCCGGCGTCGAAGCCGCACTGGCCGAGCTGCTCATCGCCGCGATGGCCGAGAACAAGGCTTGAGTCCGACGCTGCGCATGGCCGGCATCCACATCACCGACCTCGAATCCGCCATCAACTGGTGGCGCGAGCGCTCGCCCTCGCCCGACGGCATCACCGCCTGCAAGGAGGTGCTGGCGCTGGCCGAGGTGTACGCGCTGATGGTGTACTACCACGAGGTCGAGTGCGACGAGGACAGCATGCCGCCCAAGGCGCGCGATGCCTGGCTCGCCTGGTACGCGAGCACGCCCGATGCGCCGTGCATCGCCATCTGCTCCACCAGCCAGGGCGACGACATCTGCAAGGGTTGCGGCCGCACCTTCGACGAGGTGCAGAACTGGACCGTGATGAGCCCGGCCGAGAAACGCCAGACCTGGCGCCGCATCACCTTCGAAGGCACCGCCTGGCGCTTCAACCGTTACAGCGAACGCGCCCCCGACGCCCAGCCGGCGAGCCCCGCGCCTGCCGCCGAGGGCACTGCTTGACCGCGGCGATCGGCGAGCGCCTGATCGACAGCGCGCGGCGCATCGCGCCGCTGGCCTGGCCGGTGTTCGTGGGCCAGGTCGCGGTGCTCGCCTTCAGCACCGTCGACACGGTGATGGTGGCGCGCTACTCCGCGCTCGACCTCGCCGCGCTGGCCGTGGGCGCGGCGGCCTACATCACCGTCTTCGTCGGCTTCATGGGCGTGGTGCTGGCCATCGGCCCGATCGCGGGCCAGCTCTTCGGCGCGAAGAAGACCGAAGCCGCCGGCGCGCAACTGCACCAGGCGGTGTGGGTGGCGCTCGGGCTCTCCGTGCTCGGCTGCGCGCTGCTGCTCATGCCCCACCCCTTTCTCCACGTGGCCCAGGCCAAGCCCGAGGTGGCCGAGAAGGTGCGGGCCTACCTCGCCTACCTCGCGCTCGCGCTGCCCGCGGCGCTCATCTTCCAGGCCTTTCGCGGCTTCAACACCGCGGTGTCGCGGCCCAAGGTGGTGATGGCCCTGCAGCTCGGGGCCCTGGCACTCAAGGTGCCGCTGAACGCACTCTTCATCTACGGCCTGCCGGCGCTGCACGTGCCGGCGATGGGCGCGGCGGGCTGCGGCCTGGCCAGCGCCATCGCGATGTGGATGCAGTTGCTGATCGCCTGGTGGGTGCTGCGGCGCGACCCGTTCTATGCGCCCTTCGGCCTGCACGCCACACGCCTGGACCGGCCGCACTGGCCGAGCCTCAAGGAACTGCTGCGCCTGGGCATCCCGATGGGCCTGTCGATCCTGATCGAGGTCACCGGCTTCACCTTCATGGCGATCTTCATCTCGCGCCTCGGCACCACCCAGGTCGCGGGCCACCAGCTCGCGGCCAACCTGGTGTCGCTGATGTTCATGATGCCGCTGGCGATCGCCAACGCCACGACCACGCTCGTCGCGCAGAGCATCGGCGCCAACGAGCCGGTGCAGGCGCGGCGCCTCGGCTGGCACGGGCTGCAGATCGGTGCGATCGTCGCCACCGTGCTCGGCACCACCGTCTACCTGCTGCGCGAGCCGGTGCTCTATGCGTACACGAGCAACCCGGTCATCGTGGGCGCCGCAATGCCGCTCTTGGCCTTCGTGGCGGTGTTCCACATCGCCGACGCCACGCAGACCATCGCCTCCTTCGTGATGCGCGCCTACCACGTCGCCACGGCGCCGATGGTGATCTATGCGGTAGCGCTGTGGGGTGTGGGCCTGGGCGGCGGCTACGTGGTGGCCTTCAACACCACCGGCCTCACGCCCGCGCCGCTGCTCGGGGCCCAGGGCTTCTGGTCGGCGTCGGTGACAGGACTGGTGCTCTCAGGCGTCGGCCTGGTCACGCTGATGGCCTGGGTGCTGCGACACAAGGGGCGGTAGTCCGGCGCCGGGCCGCCCCAAGCCGGACGGCGCCCCTCGGGGGCAGGAGCGCAGCGACTGGGGGGCTCCGTCAGACCCGCGGGAAGACCAACTCGAAGCAACTGCCCCCGCCCTCGCGGCCGGTGCAGCGCACGCTGCCGCCGTGGCGCTCGGCGATCTGCTTCACCAGGCTCAGGCCCAGCCCCACGCCGCCCGCCTGCTCGGCATGCCCGGGCATGCGGTAGAAGGCCTCGAAGATGCGCTCGCGCTGCGCCTCGGGCACGCCGGGGCCACGGTCGCAGACCTGCACCGTCGCCTGGTTGCCGCTGCCGGCCACCACCACGCTGATCTCGCCGCCGCCGTAGCGGCGAGCGTTCTCCAGCAGGTTGCGCAAGGCACGGCGCAGCAGGCGCTCGTCGCCGGCGACGGTGGCCGAGGCGCCGTCCACGGTCGCGTCGACGCGCGCTGCCTCTTCGGCCGCCAGCGCCAGCAGGTCGACCGGATCGCGCCGGTCCACCCGCTGCACGGCGTCGAGCCGGCTTGCGAGCAGCACCTCCTCGACCAGCGCATCGAGCTCGCCGACGTTGGTCTCGATCTCGCGCTTGAGCCGCAGCGCCTGCTCGGGCGACGCGCCGTCGAGCATCTGCACCGCCATCTTCATGCGGGCGAGCGGCGAGCGCAGCTCGTGGCTCGCGTTGGCCAGCAGCGACTGGTGCGAGCGCACCAGGTTCTCGATGCGTTCGGCGGCGAGGTTGAAGCTGGCGGCCACCGCGGCCACCTCGTCGCGGCCGCTCACCTCCACGCGGTGGTGCAGCTGGCCGGCACCGAACTGCTCCACGCCCTTCTTCAGGGCCTGCAGGCGCCGGGTCAGGTGACGCACCGCCGGCCACGCGCCGGCCGCCACCGCCACGAAGAGCAGCACCAGCAGCACCACCGGCCCCAGGCCTTGCCACGCGGGCGGCATGAAGGGCAAAAGCGGCGGCGGCAAGGGCCGCACCAGCGGCTCGCCCCCGCGCGCGCCAGCCGTGCCCTGCAGCGCACGCAGGCGGTTGACGCCCAGCCCGCGGATCACCCACAGGGTGCGCCCATCGTCCAACGGCACGGCATAGCTGCGCGCGCCGGCTTCCGTCTGCCGCCGCACGAAGGACTCCGACGACGCCACGCGCCGGCCGCCGGCGTCGTCAAGCGCCAGGGGAATGCGCAACCGCTGCGACCATTCCGACAAGGCCGCCGCCTGCTCGGGCACCGGCGCCTCGGGCGGCGGCAGCGCACGCTGGATCAGGTCGCCCCAGGCGCCCATGCGCTCGGTCACGGCCGATTCGGCGAGCTGCCGCTCCCGCTGCACCTGGCGCTGGAACAGCCAGCCCGAGCCAAAGGCGAACAGCAGCAGCACCGCGACCACCGTGAGGTAGATGCGCAGCGTGAGAGGTCTCACTCTTCAGCGTCCTGCTTCTTCGCGAACACGTAACCCGCACCCCGCACCGTCAGCACCCGCTTGGGCGCCTTCGGGTCGTCTTCGATCATGGCCCGAATGCGCGAGATGTGCACGTCGATCGAGCGGTCGAAGGCCTCCAGCGGATGACCCTTGAGCGAGTCCATGATCTGGTCGCGCGAGAGCACCCGTCCCGCGCTTTGCGCCAGCACCACGAGCAGGTCGAACTGGTGGCTCGTCAGGTCGCACGGCTTGCCTTCGAGGCGGGCCACGCGGGCGCCCAGGTCGATCTCGAGCCGGCCGAAGCGCAGCACTTCGTCGGCCGCGTCATCGGGCGCGGCGCGGCGCAGCAGCGCCTTCACGCGGGCCAGCAGCTCGCGCGGCTCGAAGGGCTTGGGCAGGTAGTCGTCGGCGCCCATTTCCAGGCCGACGATGCGGTCGGCGGCGTCGCCGCGGGCGGTGAGCATCAGCACCGGCAGCGGCGAGCGGGCGCGCAGCGCGCG
>DASWSY010000709.1:0-1687 GCA_036402415.1 Rhizobacter sp.
GTCCCGCAAGACCCCCATCGAGCGCTACCGCAATATCGGTATCTCTGCGCACATCGACGCCGGCAAGACCACCACCACCGAGCGCATCCTTTTCTACACCGGTGTGAACCACAAGATCGGTGAAGTGCACGACGGCGCTGCCACGATGGACTGGATGGAGCAGGAGCAAGAGCGCGGCATCACGATCACCTCGGCTGCCACCACCTGCTTCTGGAAGGGCATGGCCCAGAATTTCCCTGAGCACCGCATCAACATCATCGACACCCCCGGGCACGTGGACTTCACCATTGAAGTCGAGCGCTCGATGCGCGTGCTGGACGGCGCCGTGATGGTGTATGACGCCGTCGGTGGCGTGCAGCCGCAGTCGGAAACCGTCTGGCGCCAAGCCAACAAGTACAAGGTGCCGCGCCTCGCGTTCGTCAACAAGATGGACCGCACCGGCGCCAACTTCCTGCGCGTTCGCCAGATGATGATCGACCGCCTGAAGGCCAACCCGGTCGTGATCCAGATCCCGATCGGCGCTGAAGACAAGTTCCAGGGCATCGTCGACCTCGTGAAGATGAAGGCCATCATCTGGGACGAGGACAAGGGCGTGACCTTCACCTACGGCGAAATCCCCGCCGACCTGGTCGACGTCTGCAACGAGTACCACGAGAAGCTGGTCGAAGCAGCCGCCGAATCCAGTGAAGAGCTGATGAACAAGTACCTCGAAGGCGAAAAGCTTTCCGAGGAAGAAATCAAGAAGGCGCTGCGCCAGCGCACCATCGCTGGTGAAATCCAGCCGATGCTGTGCGGCTCGGCCTTCAAGAACAAGGGCGTGCAAGCCATGCTCGACGCGGTCGTCGAATACATGCCCGCGCCGACCGACATTCCGCCGGTCGCCGGCACCGATGAAGACGAAGCACCCGTGGTGCGCAAGGCCGACGACGAAGAGAAGTTCTCGGCCCTGGCCTTCAAGCTGATGACCGACCCGTTCGTCGGCCAGCTGACCTTCGTGCGCGTCTACTCGGGCGTGCTGAGCAAGGGCGACAGCGTCTACAACCCGGTGCGCGGCAAGAAGGAGCGCATTGGCCGTATCGTGCAGATGCACGCCAACAACCGCGAAGAAGTCAGCGAAATCCGTGCCGGCGACATCGCCGCGTGCGTGGGCTTGAAGGAAGTGACCACGGGCGAAACCCTGTGCGATCCGGAAGCCATCGTCACGCTCGAGCGCATGGTGTTCCCGGAATCGGTGCTCTCGCAGGCCGTTGAGCCCAAGACCAAGGCCGACCAGGAAAAGATGGGCATCGCCCTGCAGCGCCTCGCGCAGGAAGACCCGTCGTTCCGCGTCAAGACCGACGAAGAATCGGGCCAGACCATCATTTCGGGCATGGGCGAGCTGCACCTCGAAATCATCGTGGACCGCATGAAGCGCGAGTTCGGCGTGGAAGCCAACGTGGGCAAGCCGCAGGTGGCCTACCGCGAAACGATCCGCAAGACCGTCGAAGAAGCCGAAGGCAAGTTCGTGCGCCAGTCAGGCGGCAAGGGCCAGTACGGCCACGTCGTGCTCAAGATCGAGCCGCAGGAAGCCGGCAAGGGCTTCGAGTTCGTCGACGCCATCAAGGGCGGTGTGGTGCCGCGCGAGTTCATTCCCGCGGTGGAGAAGGGCCTGATCGACACGCTGCCCAACGGCGTGCTGGCCGGCTAT
>DASWSY010000710.1:0-8622 GCA_036402415.1 Rhizobacter sp.
GGCCGAGAAGCTGGGGGCCAAGACGCTCGGGCACAACGCCTCGCAGGCCAGGCTCGCCCCCAAGGGTTTCATCACCGGGGCCGAGAACAAGTGGGAGACGGTCTACAAGGCCTTCGCTGCCTCCATCGCCAAGGGCGAGAAGCTGCCCAACACCTTCTTCGGCGGCTACGACAAGGACATGGTGGCGAGCACCCCCTTCGGCGCCGGTGCCACCGACAAGGCGCGCAATGCGGCGACCGCCGCCATGGCCGACATGAAGGCCGGCAAGCCGATCTTCGCGGGGCCAATCAAGAGCAACACCGGCAAGCTCGTCATCGACAAGGCCTACGGCAACTACGACCCCTTCCTCGACCGCATGGACTTCCTGGTCGAGGGTGTGGTGGGCTCGCTGACCTGACGCCATGACGACCACCGTCATCCGCGGCGGGCGCCTGCTCGATGCCGCCTCACGCAGCGCCCCGCTCACCGACCTGCTGGTCACTGACGGCGTCATCACGAGCCTGGGCGCCCCTGGCATGGCCGCGCCGGCCGATGCCGAGGTGTTCGACGCCAGCGGCACGCTGATGCACGCCGGCCTCGTCAACGGCCACACGCACGGCAGCACCAACCTCAGCAAGGCCACGCACGACCGCTGGACGCTGGAGCTGCTGCTCAGCGGCTCGGGCGAGTGGGCCGCCAACCAGACACGCAGCCACAAGTACCTCAACACCTACATCGGTGCGGTCGAGATGCTGCAGAAGGGTTGCACGACCGCCTACGACCTCACCTTCGGCTTCCCGCTCGCGACGGTCGACGAGCTCTATGCCATCGGCCAGGCCTACGTCGACGCCGGCATGCGCGCCGTGGTGGCGCCGATGCTGCAGGACGTGTCGTTCTACAAGGCCATCCCCGGCCTCTACGACGCCCTGCCCGCGCCGCACAAGGCGAAGGTCGATGCAGGCGGCGGCGACACCGGCTTCATCCTGCGCAGCATGGAAGAAGCGCTCAGGCACTGGCCGCACGACCCGGCGCAGGTGAAGCTGGGCATCGCGCCGACGATTCCGCTGCACTGCTCCGACGAACTCACGCTCGGCAGCGTGAAGCTCGCCGCCGAGTACGGCGCGCAGACGCAGTCGCACGTGGCCGAGTCGAAGGTGCAGGCGGTGGCCGCGCTCAAGCGCTGGGGCAAGTCGCTCACCGCGCACTTCGACGACCTCGGCATGCTGGGACCCAACTTCACGGTCGCGCACGGCGTGTGGCTCGACGACGACGACATGCGCCGCCTGGCCGCCAAGGGCGCGTCCGTCTCGCACAACGCCGGCAGCAACATGCGCCTGGGCGCCGGCATCGCCGACTCGCGCCGCATGCTCGAGCTGGGCGTGAACCTCGCGCTCGGCACCGACGGCGCCATGTGCGCCGACAACCAGAACATGTACGAGGCGATGCGCTACGCCTCGATGGTCTCGAACGTGCGCACGCCCGACTACGAACGGTGGCTGAGCGCGCCCGAGGTCTTCACCGCCGCCACGCAAGGCGGCGCGCGCGCCACCGGCTTCGACAAGGCCGGCCGCATCGCCGCGGGCTGCCTCGCCGACATCGTCTTCCTCGACCTGCAGTCGATCAACTGGATCCCGATGAACGACCCGGTGAACCAGGTCGTGCTGACCGAAGACGCCACTGGCGTGCGCGACGTGATGGTGGGCGGCAAGCTCGTGGTGCGCGCGGGCCGGCACGTCGGCAGCGACATGGCGAAGCTGGCACGGGACGCCCAGGCGGCGCGCGACGAGGTGGCCAGCGCCAACGCCGAAGGCAAGCACCTCGCCCAGGCCATCGAGCGCGCGGTGGGGAGCTTCTGCATCGGCCTGTGCCGCGAGCCCTTCCACCTGCACCGTTATGGCGGGCCGCTGGGGCTTTGATCGACCTCGTGCCCTTGGCACGGTTGATGCGTTTTCAAACCCGCATGCCGTTGCATGCACCACTGCAAGGACCGCCCATGTCGAAGCCCACCGCACCCAAGCCGATCGTCATGCCCCCCGCCACCGACCTCAGCCGCCGTGGCGTGCTGAAGGCCGGCCTCGCCGCCAGCACACTCGGCGCGGCCTCTCTCTGGAACAGCGCCGAAGCCAACGACCCGAAGGTGCTGAACTACCTGTCGTGGCCGGGCAATGCCGACCCGTCCATCGTCGGCGAGTTCGAGAAGCAGCACGGCGTGAAGATCCGCATCAAGGAATACGTGGGCGGCGACCAGATGATGGCGGTCGTCAACCAGTCTCCCCCGGGCACCTTCGACGTGGTGCTGGCCGATGCCGAGTACATGCACCTGCTGAAGGCGGCTGACTTCATCGAGCCGCTGGACCCGGCCGACTACCCGCTGAAGGACCTCTGGCCCGAGTTCCAGAAGTTCCCGCTGCACTGGTTCGACGGCAAGCTCTACGGCGTGATGCTCGACTTCGGCTACCTCGGCCTGTCGTACAACACCAAGGCCTTCACGCCGAAGGAAGTGCAGTCGTACTCGGTGCTGTGGAGCGAGAAGGCCAAGGGCAAGGTCGGCTTCTTCGACTGGTACCTGCCGTCCATGGGCTGCATCAGCCTGTCGAACGGCAACCGCCCGCCCTTCGACCTCGACAAGGCCAAGTTCGAGGCGCTGAAGAAGAAGATGTTCTCGCTCAAGCCTCAGGCCTCGGGCTTCTACACCATCGCCGACATCTTCTCGTCGATGACCAACGGCCGCGCGCAGCTCATCCCGGGCATCGGCGAGTGGATCACGCTCGGCCTGCGCACGAGCGGCGTGCCGGTCGACACCATCATCCCGGAAGAAGGCGGCCTGCAATACACCGAGTCGTTGTCGATCGTGAAGGGCACGAGCAAACGCGACCTCGCGCGCAAGTTCATCCAGTACTCGCTCACGCCGCGCGCGCAGGTGGCCATGGCGACCAAGGTCGACAACAAGAAGAGCATCCCGTCGATGCCCGCCTGGAAGCTGCTCAACGACACCAAGCCGCAAGAAGCCAAGCTGCTGCGCATGGAGCTCAAGGGCCCGAACGTCATGGACGAGTACAAGGCCAAGAAGATCCAGTTGCGCCAGCTGCCCAAGCAGCAGTCGATCGAGGACTGGAACGACGCGTGGAGCCAGTTCAAGAGCCTCTGAGCCGAACTGCGCGCGCCGTGAACGACATCGCCCTGCAACCGGCCTCCGAGCCCGCGCCGCCCCTGGCCCGGCGCGGGCGCACCGCAGGCTCGCAGCGCGTGCTGCCCGCCGCGCTCGGCCTGCCGGTCGTGCTGTGGCAGGCGGTGTTCTTCGCGGCGCCGCTGGTCTTCCTGGTGGTGATCACTTTCTGGCAGGTGAAGTCGTTCCGCCTGGAGCCGGCCTTCGTGCTCGACAACTGGGAGCGCGTGCTGATGTCGAGCCCGTTCCAGCGCGCACTGGTGCACACGCTGACGCTCTCGGCCGTGACCACCGTGCTGGCGCTGTTGCTGGCCTTCCCGGCGGCCTACACGATCGCCTTCCGCCTGCCGGCGCGGCTGCGCGACCTGGCGGTCGCCGCGCTGATCGTGCCCATCTTCTCGAGCTACATGCTGCGCATCTACGCGTGGCAGATCGTGCTCAGCCCCGAAGGGCTCATCAACAACCTGCTCGGCCGCATCGGCATCGACCCGCTGCCGATGCTGGGCGGCGCGTTCTCGCTGCAGATCGGCCTGCTGACGCTCACCTTGCCGATCGCGGTGCTGATCCTCGTCTTCGCCCTGTCAGGGGTCGACCGCACGCTGGTCGAGGCAGCCGAGAACCTGGGCTGCCGCCGCAGCCGCGTCATCGCGCACGTGCTGCTGCCGGCGATCCGCCCCGCCCTGCTGCTGGCGGCCACCACCACCTTCCTGCTGGCCTTCGGCGACTACGTCAGCCCGCTCTTCATGACGGGCAGCAAGCCGCCCACGCTGTCGATCCTGGTGGTCGACACGGTGAAGTCGGGCTCGCAGTGGCCACGCGCCTCGGTGGTCGGCGTGGCGATGCTTCTGGTGCTGGCGGTGGTGTTCGGGCTCGGCCGCTGGCTGGGCTCGCGAGGAACCGGAAAGCGCCACTGATGAACCTCACCCGGCTCTCGCGCACGCTGCAGTACGCCTTCGTCGCCGCGCTCTTCGGCTTCATCGCGGCGCCGATGCTCGTCATCGTGATCTTCTCGTTCGACGCCAGCCGCTTCCCGGCCATTCCCTGGGGCGGCTTCAGCCTCGACTGGCACCGCGCCATCCTGCAGGACGAGATGGTGCGCGACGCCTTCCTCAACAGCCTGTGGGTGGGCCTGGGCACGGCGGTGCTGTCGACCGTGCTCGGCTTCGCCGCCGCCTACATCGACCACCGCTACCGCTTCCGCGGCAAGACGGGCTTTGCGCTGCTGGTCGCGCTGCCGCCGGCGGTGCCGGCCACCATCCTCGGCATGGCGATGCTGGCCTTCCTCTCGCGCATCGGGCTCTTCGGCCGCATCGAGTCGATCACCGCCTGCCACGTGGCGCTGGCCACCTCGTTCTCGATGGCCATCATCGGCCTGCGGCTCGGCGAGATGGGCAAGGATCTGGAGCAAGCCGCCTGGAACCTCGGCGCGTCGCCGTCCACGGCCTTGCTGCGCATCGTGGTGCCCTTCTGCCGGCCGGCGCTCATCGCGTCGTTCTTCCTGTCGGCCGCGGTGTCGTTCGACGAATTCCTCATCGCCTGGTTCGTCGGCGGCGTGCACGAGACGCTGCCGGTGCGCATCCTCAACCTGCTGCAGGGCCAGGTGAACCCGAAGATCAACGCGATCGGCACCGTGGTGCTGGTCATCAGCATCACGCTGGTGCTGGTGGCCCAGCGCTTCGTGGGCGTGAAGGTCGCCAAGGAATCAACCGCATGAGAACCGCCGCATGAGCTTTGCCTTCGTTTCTCTGAAGGGCGTGGAGAAGAAGTTCCCCGGCCACCACGCGGTGCGCGGCATCGACCTCGACATCGCGGCTGGCGAGTTCATCGCGATCATGGGCCCGTCGGGCTGCGGCAAGTCGACCACGCTGCGCATGATCGCCGGGCTCGACGAGCCGAGCGCCGGCGAGATCTTCATCGGCGGCAAGAGCATGCGCGGCATCCCCGCCTTCCAGCGCGACACACCGATGGTGTGGCAGAGCCTGGCGCTCTTCCCCTTCCTCACCGTGGCCGAGAACGTGGCCTTCCCGCTGCGCATGAAGAAGATGGGCGCCGACCTGCGCAGGAAGCGCGCGCTCGACTGGCTGGACCGCCTGGGCCTGGCCGGCATGGCCGACCGGCAGGTGTCGCAGCTCTCGGGCGGCCAGCGCCAGCGTGTCGCCATCGCGCGCGCCCTCGTCACCGAGCCCTCCATCCTGCTGCTCGACGAACCGCTGAGCGCCCTCGACGCCCACCTGCGCGTGCGCATGCAGACCGAGCTGGCGCGGCTGCACCGCGAGCTGCGCATCACCTTCGTCTACGTGACGCATGCGCAGTCGGAGGCCTTCGCGCTGGCCGACCGCATCGTGGTGATGGCCGACGGGCTCATCCAGCAGGCCGGCAAGCCGCAGGACGTGTACCGCGCGCCCGCCAATGCCTTCGTCGCCAACTTCATCGGCACCAACAACCTGGTGACGGGGCAGGCCACGGCGAACGACGGCGAGTTCATCACCGTGGAAGGCCCGCTCGGCCGCTTCCCGGTGCACGCGCCGCAGGGCTGGCCGACGGGCACGCCCGCGAGCTTCGTGATCGCGGCCGACCGTGTGGCCCTGCAGGCCGGTGACGTCGCCGCCACGCCGGGGCTTGCCGGCACGGTGCTCGGGCTCGAGTTCGTGGGCTCCACGCAGACCGTCTTCGTGGAAACCGGCGAGGGCCAGGAGTTCCGCGTGCAGAAGCAGCAGCACGAGATCGAGTCGCTGAACCTCGCGCCGGGCCAGCGCGTGACCCTGAGCTGGGACCCGCGCCAGACCTGGCTGCTGCCCCAGGCCACCTGAACCGGAGTCCTGTCCCATGTACACCGACGCCTTCATGCAGCGCGCCCTGGCGCTGTCGGCCCAAGCCCTCTACCAGCCCGGCACCGAGCCCTTCGGCGCCGTCATCGTGAAAGACGGCCGGATCGTCGGCGAAGGCTTCAACCACGCCCGCGCCAAGTGGGACCCGACCGCACACGGCGAGGTCGAGGCCATCCGCGACGCCTGCCAGCGCCTGGGCACCCTGCAGCTCGACGGTTGCGAGCTCTATACCTCGTGCGAGCCCTGCGCACTGTGCGTGTGCGCGATGGGCATCGTTGGCATCTCGGCTCTTTACTACGGTGCATCGCTCGACCAATCGCACGCCGCCATCGGCGACCTGCCGGCGAGCGAGCGCCCGCACATCGACACCGACGCGCTGCGCCGCGAGGCCGGCGCCACGGTCGACGCGCGGCGCATGCCCGCGAAGCAGGCGCTCGACGCCGAGGCCGTCGACATCCTCAAGCAATGGGCCGCGCGCCGAGCTTGAGCGCGCGAATTGGCACGCTCCCTGCGAGTGAGCGGCGCGTCTGATCACTTGAATAGGAGCCTCTCCATGAAGCGTCGCCTCGTTCTTGCCGCGGGTGCCGCGGCCCTGACTTCGCCGGCCTGGGTCGGTGCGCAGACGGCATGGCCCAGCCGTGGCCCGGTGCGCCTGATCGCGCAGTTCCCGCCCGGCGGCCTGGTCGACACCGTGGCCCGCCTGATGGCGCCGCACCTGTCGCAGGCGATCGGGCAGACCGTGGTGGTCGAGAACCGCCCCGGGGCGGGCGGCCTCATCGGCACCGACTACGTCGCCAAGCAGCCCGCCGATGGCTACACCCTGCTCGTGAGCCACGCCTCGGTGCACATCTACGCGGCGGCCACGCGCAACGTGATGCCCTTCGACCCGGTGGCCGACTTCTCCCATCTCGGCATGCTGGTCGAGGCACCGATGGTGCTGCTGGTGCGCGGCCAGTCGCCGGTGCAGAGCCTCGCGCAGTACGTGACCATGGCCAAGACCAAGCCGGTGCGCTACGGCACCTCGGGCGTGGGCTCGGCCAACCACCTCTTCGGCGAGTTGCTCAAGATCGACGGGCAGGCGCCCGAGCACGACCACGTGCCCTACCAGGGCAGCGCCCCGGCCATGCAGGACCTGCTCAGCGGCCAGATCGACGGCCTGTTCGACCCCATCACGACCAACGTCACGC
This sequence comes from Rhizobacter sp., assembly GCA_036402415.1. GTDB lineage: Bacteria > Pseudomonadota > Gammaproteobacteria > Burkholderiales > Burkholderiaceae_C > Rhizobacter. Next base: position 7,161 of record DASWSY010000710.1, read on the forward strand.
AGCTCAAGGCCGGCTCGCTGCGGGCGCTGGCCGTCTCGAGCCCGGCACGCCTGCCAGCGCTGCCCAACATCCCGACCTTCGCCGAACTCGGCTACCCCTCCATGACCGGTTCGCAGTGGCTGGGCCTGTCGGCACCGAAGAACCTGCCCGCGCCGATCGCGCAGCGCCTCAAGGCGCTCGTGCCCGAGATCCTGGCCAAGCCCGACGTGATGGCCCGCCTGGAGGAACTGCAGACGCTGCCACGCAAGACGGCGGTGCTGGGCGACGACTTCACCGCGATCATCCGCTCGCAGATCGACACCTGGACCAAGGTCGCCCGGCGCGCGAAGGTCGAGGTGATCGCCTGAGCGCCGATGGACGCGTGAAGCCGCTGTCGCGGTGAGGCCCTCAGGCGGCCGGCGCGCCGGCAGATTCGTTCGCTGTGTACCGGTCGGGCTCCGTCGTGCGCAGGATTTCGTTCAGGACGGACGTGGCGTAGTTCCCGGCGGCCAGCGAGAACGTGAGCACCAGTTGATCGGCCTGCGGCCATTCCCATGACATGTCCGCCGGGCTCGCCACCAGGGCGCGCCGCTCCTGTTCCAGACCGGCGTGTTCCAGGCCGTCGCACAAGGCGGCGTGACGTTCGGCCACGCTCATTTCCAGGGCCTGCGCCTGATCGGTGGAGGTCACGCGGCCCCGTCCCCAGAGCGGTCCGGTGGGCCGGCCCGCCTCGTCCATCACATCACCGGGCAGGGTCTGGCCCCAGAGTCCCTGCTGGATGCGCAGCGCCAGCACTTCGTTGAAGACGAAGGAGCGCACCGCCGACAGGTAGAGGCCTTTCTTCTTCGGGTCGCGCACGCGGAGTTCCCGCGCCAGCATGGCCCGTCCCTGCTGCACGTTGCCCCCGTCGTGGCCGAAACGCTGGGCGCCGAAGTAGTTGGGCACGCCGTGTGATGCCACGGCCTCGAGATTGGCGTCGATGGCACCGCGGTCGCCCGTCACGTCACGCAGCACGATGCGGAACCGGTTGCCCTGCAGGTCACCGGGGCGCAGCTTCTTCACGTGGCGGCTCTGGCTCAAGACCTTGAATTCCGCGTGCTGAAGCCGGGTCAGGTCGGGTGTCTCACCCTTCCACGTCCCTTCCCCTTTCCCATGGGGCAGGTAGATGCTGAACCACTGACGCGTGATGGCGTAGCGGTCCTTGAGGCCGGCATAGCCCACGTCCCGTTCCTGCACGCCGGTGGCCGCGGCCAGCTGCTGGGCGACGAAGGCGGTGTTGGCACCGTTCTTTTCGATGTCCAGCCAGAGGTGTTCGCCCTCGCCGGAGGGCAGTTGCAGCGGCAGTTCGGTCACCCTGAAATCCTCGTTGAGGCGTTTCAAGGTGGCGCTGGCGCCGCTGGCCGGGTAGGCGGTGGGCCACTGGGGCATGGTCGTGTATCGAGCGTCGGTCATGGGCGGTCTGACGGTGATTCTCTCCGCGCTG
>DASWSY010000711.1:0-5591 GCA_036402415.1 Rhizobacter sp.
CCACGTCGGCCAGTTCGTCGACGAAGTCGATGAAGAAGAAGAGCGACAGGAAGGCGGCGGCAACGAACAGCACCGACGAGACGATGTCGCGGTAGAGCAGGCGGCGTACTGTCCTCATGACAGCCCCTCGTCCGACGGGTACGTCGGCCGATCCCCCAGGGGGATGGCGGGCCGGCTTGGGAGCGGCCCGGCGCTCGGCCCGCGAGCGGCGGTGGACACCGGAAGTCTCATGCGGTGGCGACCTTCCGTGCTGGCCGCAGTTGCAGATGCGTGCCGTGGTCACGCCACCAGATCAGCGCAAGCGCGGCGAGGAAGGTGCCGCCGTGGATGATCGCGAGCGCCGCGCCCATCTCGAGCTTGCCGCTCGACACCCAGGCTTTCGTCAGGTTGATGAGGTTGTAATAGACGACGAAGGCCAGCAGCGCGAAGAGCAGGTTCCAGTTGCTGGCACGCCGCGGCGAGGTGGCCGACAGGCCGATGCCCAAGAGCAGCAGGTTGCCCGCGCCGAGCGCGAGGCCGAGGCGCCAGGCGAGCTCGCCGCGGCCTGCAGTGTCGGTGTCGCGCACGAGGTCGATGCTGCGTTGCGCCTTGGGCGGCGGCTTCTCGGCTTCGCTCAGCGCCCGTTCGCCCGCCTGCACCCGGTAGGTTTCGAAGCGCGACACGGTCTTTTCGTTGCTCTTCATGTTCTGCTCGTTGCGCTGGCCGCTGTCGAGCACGAGGAAGTTGGCGTCGGCGCCGCGCTCGATGCGGCCGCTGCGGGCCGAGGTCACCGACTCGCTGTCGCCCTGGCGCGCGAGGATGAAGACGTTGCGAGCATCCTGGCCGTTCTCGCTGGAGCGTTCGATGAAGAACACGCGCTGCCCGTCGCGCGAGGTCTGGAACTGCCCGGGCGCCACGCGGGAGAGGTCTGAACGCTGCTCGAAGCGCTCGCGCATGTCGTTGCTCTGCTGGTTGACCCAGGGCCACACGAAGAGCACCAGGAGCGCCACCACCAGCAACACCGGCCAGCTCGCCCGCAGCACCGGCCGCACGAAGCGCGACAGGCCCACGCCGCTGGCGAACCAGATGGCCATCTCGCTGTCGCGGTACATGCGGCCGAGCGTGGCCACCACGGAGATGAAGAGCGACAGGGCAAGCATCGTCGGCAGGTGCGCGAGGGCGAAATAGCCCAGCAGCAGCACCACGTCCTGCGGCGAGATGCGGCCCACCGCGGCCTGCCCGAGCGTGCGGATCAGCATCATCGTGACGACGATGGTGAGGATCACCACGAGGGTCGCGCCGAACGAGCGCGAGAGGTCTCGTCTCAGAGAGGAATCGAATAACATCGTTAGATTCTTAAGGGGCCGCCGCATTATGGACTTCCGACATCAGATCGCCGCGCCTGCGGCCTTGTCCACTTTCGCTGCCGATGCCTTGCTGCTGGTGGTGGTGGGCGAGGCGGTCGATGCGTCGCTCGATGCCAAGCTCGCGTCGCCGCTGAACGACGCGCTCGCGCAGCACGACTGGAAGCTCAAGGCCGGGCAGAAGCTCTATCTGCACCGTCCGGCCGGCGTGAAGTCCGCGCGCGTGCTCGCGGTGGCGGCCGGGCAGGGCGGCGTGAAGGAGTTCAAGTCGGCCGTGGCTGGCGGCATCGGCCACATCAAGGCATCGGGCGCGCGCCACGTGGCGGTCGCGCTGGTGGGTGGCGATCTCGATGAAGGGTCGGCCGAAGCCGCCGCGACGGCCGCCGCCGACGCGGTCTACCAGTACCGTGACACCAAGCCCAGCGCACCTGCGGCGCCGCAGCTCGACAAGCTGACCCTGCTGTGCACCAAGGCCCAGGCCAAGGCGGTGCAGGCCGGCCTGCAGCGCGGCCAGGCCATCGCCGCTGGCGTGACGTTCGCGCGCAACCTCGGCAACCGGCCGGCCAACCATTGCACGCCGAGCTACCTGGCCGACCAGGCCCGCAAGCTCGGCCGCGAGCATGCACTCAAGGTCGAGATCCTCGACCGCAAGGACGTGGAAAAGCTCGGCATGGGCTCCTTCCTCGCGGTGGCCCAGGGCTCGCACGAACCCCTGAAGTTCATCGTCGCGCGCTATCAAGGCGCGGCCAAGGCAGAGGCGCCCATCGTGCTGGTCGGCAAGGGCATCACCTTCGACACCGGCGGCATCTCCATCAAACCCGCGGCCGAGATGGACGAGATGAAGTTCGACATGTGCGGTGCCGCCAGCGTGCTCGGCACCCTGCGCGCCGTGGCCGAGCTCAAGCCGAAGGTCAACCTCGTCGTGATCGTCCCGGCCTGCGAGAACATGCCCGACGGCCGCTCGGTGAAGCCGGGCGACGTCGTCACCAGCATGTCGGGGCAGACCATCGAGATCCTCAACACCGATGCCGAGGGCCGTCTCATCCTGTGCGACGCGCTGACCTATGCCGAGCGCTTCAAGCCCGCGGCCGTGGTCGACGTGGCCACGCTCACCGGCGCCTGCGTGATCGCGCTCGGCCATCACAACACCGGCCTGTTCTCGCCCGACGACGCGCTGGCCGACGGCCTGCTCGCCGCCAGCCGCGCGTCGCTCGACCCGGCCTGGCGCATGCCGCTCGACGACGAATACGCCGAAGGGCTGAAGAGCAACTTCGCCGACATGGGCAACGTCGGCCCGCGTGCGGCCGGGGCGGTGACGGCGGCGATGTTCCTCAAGAAGTTCACCGCCAAGTACCGCTGGGCCCACCTCGACATCGCCGGCACGGCCTGGAAGTCGGGGTCGGCCAAGGGGGCCACGGGCCGGCCGGTGCCGCTGCTCACGCATTTCGTGCTCTCGTTCGGATCGTCTCAGGCGCGCTGACAACATCGCGCTTCCTCCGCCGTGACCGAGGTCAGCTTCCACTTCAACGTGCCCGACCGCATGGCCTATGCGTGCCGGCTGCTGCGCAAAGCGGTGCGCCGCGGCGCCAAAGTGGTGGTGTGTGCACCAGGAGACGTTCTCGTGCGGCTCGACAAGCAGCTCTGGGTCTTCGAGCCGCTCGAGTTCCTGCCCCATGTGCTGGTGCGCCCCGGACACGCTCCCGCCGCCCGCATGCAGGACACGCCGGTGTGGCTGGCCGAGCAGGCCAGCGCAGCCCCGCATCGAGAGGTGCTGCTGAACCTGGGCGACGACCTCGTCGACGGTTTCGAAGACTTCGCCCGGGTCATCGAACTCGTGCCGCAGGAGGGCGACGGCCGCCTGGCGGGGCGCGCGCGCTGGAAACACTACAAAGATCGTGGCTATGAACTGAATCGCCACGACGTTGCCCAGGAGTCGACGGCATGAAGCCGCCCGCCCCGCAGCAGCCGCCGCAGCGCGTGCCGGTGCTGACCGAGGTGGTGGTGCTGCCCAAGGCGCAGCCCGTGGTCGAAGTGGACGAGTTTCCGCCCTTGGCGCCCGACCCGGCCTACGCCGCCACGGCGCCGTCACCCCTCGGCGCGCCCGAGGTGGCTGTTCTGCCCGTGAAACCCGCGCCGCCGCCCCCGGCGGTGCCGGTCGCGCCAGCCGTCATCGACGAAGCCCGGATTGCGCAGCGCGTCCTGGCCGATCTCGACAAGCAGCTCGACCTGATGTTCGAGCATCGCCTGCGCGAAGCGCTGTCGCCGGTGCTGGCACGCATGACCGACAGCCTCGTGCGCGAGATGCGCAACCAGCTCGCGGCCAACATGCGCGAGATGGTCGCCCGTGCCGTGTCCCTGGAGCTCGACCGTCAGCAGAAACGATGAGTTGCTGGCTTGCCGCACAGGCTGTTTTAGAGCAACACCTCGTATTGCTTTTTCCCCGGGATTCGAGATCATGGCGGCCTGTCTGAGACGGCAGGGCATCGGCACAAGCTTTGCTCCCACATCAGCTTTCCCAAACCCTTAAGGAAACACTTATATGAAGAGATCGACCTTTGCGCTCTCCGCGTTGGCCGGCGTCGCCCTGGTGATGCTGTCGGCTTGCGGCAAGAAGGAAGAGGCAGCCGCCCCGACCGCCGCCGCACCCGCCTCTGCTGCACCGGCGGCTGCTGCGACCTCCTCGGTGATCAAGATCGGCCATGTCGGCCCCACGAGCGGCGCCATCGCCCACCTGGGCAAGGACAACGAATACGGCGCCCGCATGGCGATCGAAGAGCTCAACGCCAAGGGCATCACCATCGGCGGCCAGAAGGTCACCTTCGAGCTCCTCGCCGAAGACGACGCCGGCGATCCGAAGCAAGGCACGGCCGCGGCCCAGAAGCTGGTCGACTCCAAGGTCAACGGCGTGGTCGGTCACCTGAACTCCGGCACCACGATCCCGGCCTCCAAGATCTACAGCGACGCGGGCATCCCGCAGATCTCGCCCTCGGCGACCAACCCGAAGTACACCCGCCAGGGCTACAAGACGACCTTCCGCGTCGTGGCCGATGACGTGCACCTCGGTGGCACGCTGGGCAAGTACTCGGTTGCCCAGCTCAAGGGCAAGTCGATCGCCGTGATCGACGACCGCACCGCCTACGGGCAGGGCGTTGCCGAAGAGTTCGAGAAGGGCGTGGTCGCTGCCGGCGGCAAGATCGCCGCGCACGAGTTCACCACCGACAAGGCGACCGACTTCACCGCCATCCTGACCAAAGTGAAGGCCGTCAAGCCTGACGTCGTGTTCTACGGCGGCATGGACGCGGTGGCCGGCCCGATGATCCGCCAGGCCAAGCAGCTCGGCATCAAGGCCAAGTTCATGGGTGGCGACGGCATCTGCACGGGCGAGCTGCCCAAGCTGGCCGGTGGCACGATGGCCGACGGCCAGGTGGTGTGCGCCGAAGCCGGTGGCGTCGAAGGCGAACAGAAGGCGGGCCTCGACGAGTTCCGTACCAAGTTCAAGGCCAAGTTCAACACCGATGTGCAGATCTACGCACCGTACGTGTACGACGCGGTGAACGTGATGGTGGCTGCGATGGTCAAGGCCGATTCGGCCGACCCCGCGAAGTACCTGCCTGAACTCGCCAAGACCGCCGACTACAAGGGCGTGACCGGCACCATCTCGTTCGACGAGAAGGGCGACGTCAAGAACGGCGCGCTGACGCTCTACACCTACAAGGGTGAGAAGCGCGAGCAGATCGCCGTGGTGCGCTGAGCTTCGGTTCAGGGCAAAAGAAAAGGGCGCCGCGAGGCGCCCTTTTTCACGTCTGGCGGAGAGGGCGGGATTCGAACCCGCGGAGGGCTGTTAACCCTCACACGCTTTCCAGGCGTGCGACTTAAACCGCTCATCCACCTCTCCGGAAGCGGCGGATTCTAGCCGACTCAAGTCGGTGTCTTCTGCTTGATCAGCGCCATCGAGGTCGCGATGAGCCCTGCCACCTCGCTCATGTTGCCCGGCACGATCATCGTGTTGTTCTTCTGTGCCAACTGGGCGAAGGCTTCGACGGCTTTTTCGGCCACCTTGAGCTGCACCGCCTGTTCGCCGCCGGGCGACTGGATGGCCTCGGCCACCTTGCGGATGGCCTCGGCCGTGGCGTCGGCCACCGCCACGATCGCGGCGGCTTCACCCTGGGCTTCGTTGATGTCGGCCTGGCGCTGGCCTTCCGAGCGGGCGATGAAGGCCTCGCGCTCGCCGGTGGCGATGTTGATCTG
>DASWSY010000712.1:0-2619 GCA_036402415.1 Rhizobacter sp.
GAGGCGCCGACCGAGCGCTGGTTCGTATGCGGTCAATAAACCACGTCCTTGAGCCGCAGGCTGTGACCTGACAGCCTACGTTCCCACGTAGATGAACGCGGGAACGTAAATGACAGACGATTTGGAAGACCTCAAGCGCCGGCTGGTGGTGGGGCACAAGAGCGACGGACGCAGTGTGTACGACGAAGCCGCGAAGTCGCAGCTGGTGGCACTGTGCCTGCAGCCAGGCGCCTCGGTGTCGCGCCTGGCGCGCGAGTGCGGCGTCAATGCCAACCAGGTGGGACGCTGGCTTCGCGAGCATGGCCATGGTGGTCGCGCGCGCAAGGCCGTTGCCAGCGTGGTGCCGGCGTCTGCGGCGTTCGTGGCGGTCCCGGTGCCGCCAGCTTCGCCGATCGCGGTCCGAAGCTGCGACGACATCGTCGCCGTGATGGACGTGCAGGCACGCTTGCCCAATGGCGTGGCGATCGACCTTCGCGGCGTCCAGCTGCGCCACGTCGGCGAAGTGATCGAGGCGCTGGGGAGGCTGCGGTGTTCCGCTTCGACGAAGGACTGAAGGTCTACCTGCACCGCGAGCCGGTGGACTTCCGGCTGAGCATCAACGGCCTGGCGGTGCTGGTGGAACAGGCCCTGGGCCTGGACCCGTTCGCCTCGTGTGCGTACGTGTTCAGCAACCGGCGGCGCGACCGGGTGAAGATCCTGGGTTGGGAGCGCAACGGCTTCTGGCTGCTGCTCAAGCGCCTGGAGAAGGACCGGTTCATCTGGCCCTCGGCCGAGGCAGTTCCCACGCTGACGGCCGAACAGCTGCACTGGTTGCTGGAGGGCATCGACATCGCGGTGGTGCAACGCCACTCGCGCCTGCGCTATTCCAGCGTGGCCTGAAGGAACAATGATGGGGCATGCCGATCCAAGCGGGCGTGTCGCCACCACCCGCCCCTGCCACGATCACCGCTGAAGAACTTGCCGCGCTCATTGCCGAGCGCGATGCGCTGGCCGGTGCGCTTCGAGTCGCGACCACCGAGCGGGACCTCGCCCTGGAGCGATTGAGGTCGTTGCAGCGCCAGCTGTTCGCGGCCAAGAGCGAAGCCCGCGGCACCGATCAGAAGGACCTGTTCCTCAACGAGGCCGAGGCCCTCGCACCCACCGATCAGACGCCGCAGGCCGAGACCGACGAAGAGGAGTCGACAACGGTCGCCGGGCATCAGCGCAAGAAGCGTGGACGCAAGCCGCTGGACCCCGCACTGCCGCGCGAGATCGTGCGCCACGAGCTGCCCGAGGCCGAGCGTGTGTGCGCCCATGACGGGCACGCGCTGGTGGAGATCGGTGCCGAGGTCAGCGAGCAGATGGACGTCATCCCCGAGCAGGTGCGTGTGCTGCAGCACCACCGCATCAAGTACGCCTGCCCCTGCTGCGATCAGAGCCTAAGGGTCGCGCCGACGCCAGCGCGCATCATCCCGCGCGGGCTGCTCACCGAGCAGGCCCAGGCCTGGGTCATCACCGGCAAGTACCAGTTCGGCATGCCGCTGTACCGCACGGCTGCGCTGCTGCGCCGCTTCGGCGGCGACATCGTGAGCAACACCCTGGCCGCCGGTGTCGTGCGCATCGGCCGGGCCGTGCAGCCCATCATCAACCTGCTGCGCGATCACCTGCTCGACTCGGACCTGATCTACGGCGACGAGACCACGGTCCAGGTGCTCAAGGAGCCCGGGCGCAAGGCACAGACGAAGAGCTACATGTGGGCGCAGATGAACGGCACCGGTCCGCCAGTGCGGCTGTTCGCCTATGCGCCGGGGCGCGGCGCCGTGCACGCCGAGAAACTCTATGCCGGCATCCGCCCCGGCACCACGCTCATGAGCGACGGCTACGAGGTCTACAACGGCATTGCGAGGGCCGGCGGTCTCACGCACCTTGGATGCTGGGTTCACGCACGCCGGCCGTTCATCAAGGCCGAGGAGTCCATCCCGAAGGCAGCCCGCTCGCCCGACCAGCTCGCGACCCGGTTCGTGCGGCTGATTGCCAAGCTGTACCGTGCGGAGTCCTTGGCCAGGGACTGGACGCCTGCGCGCCGGCTGCGGCTGCGCTCGCGCTACAGCGCCGCTGTCGTGCGCGACATCGAGCGGTTGCTGCTCACGCACCTGCACGCCGTCGCGCCGTCGAGCTTGCTGGGCGAGGCACTGCACTACCTGCACGGGCAGTGGCCCAAGCTCGTGCGGTTCCTGGACAACGCAGCTTGGCCGCTGGACTCCAATCCGGTGGAGAACGCGATCCGGCCCTTCGTCGTCGGAAGACGAAGCTGGTTGTTCGCCGACACCGTCGGCGGCGCGAACGCCAGTGCCAATCTTTATTCGCTCATCGAGACGGCCAAGGCCAACAACATCGAGCCCTATCGGTACCTCGTCGCCTTGTTCAAGAAGCTTCCGCTGGCACAGACCGTCGACGACTACGAGGCGTTGCTGCCCTGGAACATCGCGCTGGGCGGCCAGTAGGCCGCTCCTGAGCCTCGGTCACGCGCCACGCAAGGGCGTGGTCTATTGAGCGCTTACAGTAATTCTCCTTTTGGCAAATTTATTTCCTTTCTTGTCAACCATCGTCTTGGCAAAATGGATCGTAAGCTGTTGATTT
>DASWSY010000713.1:0-4245 GCA_036402415.1 Rhizobacter sp.
GGTCTGCAAAGGATCGGGCTCGCGCGGGGCGCCCTTCTTGTTGCCGCCTTGCGGGCGCTGCGGCCCACTGCCGCCGGCACCGAACCCACCGCCGCCCCGGCCGAAGCCACCACCGCCCACTGGGCCGCGCGGCTTCTGCACGATGCGCTTGTCGAAGGTCTGCTCCAGCGGGTTGGGGATCTTGCTCGGATCCAAATCCAGATCCTCATCGAGATCAAGAGCGTCGTGGCCGCCTTCGCGGGCCTGGGCAGGCATGGGCTGCTGCTGGCCGCCACGAGGGCCGCGCTCCGGGCGATTGCCACGTTCGTTGCGATTGCCGCGCTTCTGGCTGTTCTGGTTGCCGCGGTCGTTCTGCTGCTGGCCGGCGCCGTTGTTGCCGCTGGCCAGGCGCCGGATCGCGCGCACGTCGTTCTCGTCGAGGTCGACCCATACGCCGCGCTTCAAGCCGCGCGGCAGCACCACGGTGCCGTAGCGGATACGGATCAGGCGGCTGACGGTAAGACCCACCTCGTCGAAGAGCTTGCGCACCTCGCGGTTGCGGCCTTCGGTGATGACGACGCGGTACCAGTGATTCGCACCTTCCCCGCCGCCGTCCTGGATGGACTTGAAGCTCGCCATCTGGCCTTCGATGTTCACGCCATTGAGCAGTTCTTCGCGGTCGTCTTCGGTCAGCGTGCCCAGCACGCGCACGGCGTACTCGCGCTCCACGCCGAAACGCGGGTGCATGAGCTGGTTCGCGAGTTCACCCGAGGTGGTGAACAGCAGCAGGCCTTCGGTGTTGAGGTCCAGACGACCGACCGACTGCCACTTGCCCTGCTGCAGACGCGGCAGGCGGCGGAACACCGTCGGGCGACCTTCCGGGTCGTCGAGCGTGACGACCTCGCCCACGGGCTTGTGGTACGCAATGATGCGTGGCGGCGGCGGCACGATGCGGATGCGCACCGGCTTGCCCTTGATCTTCACCTGGTCGCCGAACGACACCCGCTGGCCCACGTGGGCGGGCTGGTCGTTGACGGTGACGTGGCCGTCTTCGATCAACTGTTCCATGTCACGACGCGAGCCGATTCCCGACTGTGCGAGCACCTTGTGCAGCTTCGGCGCGTCGGGCTCGGCGGCCAGCACCCGCTTGTGTTCGGGTGCTGAGTCGTCACCCGTGGCCTCGGCGGGCTCGGCTGCCTCTTCGGCAACGGGCGTTTCGACGTCGAAGTCACCCGACACAACCTGCGCGAAGACTTCGCCGGCCTGGTTGACCGCCGCCTGCGCGGTGGCCGCCGGATCAGGCGCAGCCTCGCGCTCGCGCTGGCGATCCTTGCGGTTGCGGCGGCGGTTGCGCGAGGAACGCGGCCGGTCGTCGTCGCCGGTACCAGATGACTCGGCCGACTCGACGGCGTCCGGCTCGGCACCCGATCCCTGGGCGACGGGCTCGTCTGAACGTTCCGCAACCGGCGCCTCGCTCACGACCCGTGGCGCAGCGTCCTGTTGCGCCTCCACGGGTGCAGCCACGGCGTCACTGCCGTCGACAGGCTTCGCAGCCGTGCGGCGCTTGCGCGCGGGCTTCGGCGCAGGTTCGGTGGTGCCGTCTGCTGCTGCGGCCTCGGTGTCGCCCACCGGATCGGCCGCTTCGGGCTTGGCCGCACGGCGACGCCGCGCAGGCTTGGGCTCCGCGGGCGCTGCGTCGTTCGATGCAGGGCTCACGTCCACCGGGGTGTCGTCGTCAGGCTGGTTCATGCTTGGGGATCCATCGGGGCGGTCTTTGCCGCGGGTTCGGAGGAAAGGTCCTCGGGGTGGTCGTCAACGGGTTCGAGGGGCGTGTCGTCGGCGAGCGGGGCCACCGGCTCGGCGACGTCTGCCGTCTCCCCGGCTTCGGCCGCCACGGGCTCGCTGTCTTGCTGCGCGGCTTCGCTGGCGGCACTTTCGAACTCACCGGCCTGCGCTTCGCTCGCGGCCGCAAGCCCGGCGGCCTCATCGACCTCAGGCGTCTCGGCCCCGCCTTCGAGGCCGAGCACCGCCTGCCCCGGCTCTTCGAGCAGCGACGGCTGCTCGGGCAAGGACTCGGCCAGCGCCGCCGCGGTGGGCGCCGGCCCGCCTTCGAGCGTCGGGAGCTGTTCCAGGCTGGCAAGCCCCAGATCGTCGAGAAACTGCTTGGTCGTCGCATAGAGCGCGGGTCGACCGGGCGCTTCGCGATAGCCGATGGCGTCGATCCAGCCGCGGTCTTCGAGCTGCTTGACGATCTGGCTGCTCACCGTGACCCCGCGGATGTCTTCGATGTCGCCGCGCGTCACCGGCTGGCGGTAGGCAATGATGGCCAACGTTTCCATCACCGCACGCGAATACTTCGGGGGCTTCTCGGGGTTCAGCCGATCGAGGTAGTCACGCATCTCGGGCCGGCTCTGGAAGCGCCATCCGGTGGACAAGGCCACCAGTTCGACGCCCTTGCCTTCCCAATCGCGCGTCAGCTCGTCGAGCAACGCCCGCAGGCTGTCGGGGCCCAGTTCCTCGGCGAACAGGGTGCGCATGTCCTTCAGGGGCAAGGGCTGCTGCGCACAGATGAGCGCGGTTTCGAGGACGCGCTTCGCATCCTGTGTGTTCATGGACTCGTCTACATCCTCAGTCGGGATCGCCGGAGACGTTTCCGGCCTCGGGACTCATTTCAGCGGCTTTCCGCCCGGACTTCACCGTCAGGCGGCAGGTCCACGTCGTTGGCTGCTGGGTGTGTGGCCTTGAAGCTTGCACCGCTCATCGCGGTGAACCACGGGTGCGCCACTTCCGGCGCCATCACTTCCGCAGGTAGGCGCTGTGCGCGGCGCGTCGAACGCTCGTGACCCGGGGAAGTGCCGGCATTGTATCGAAGCCGGCGCAGCGTCGCCACGGTTCACCCGAACTGCTGCCAGGCCTGGGCCAGATCGGCCGGCAGATCGGCCCGGAATGCGACGGCCGCGCCGGTGTGCGGATGGGTGAAGGCCAGTTGCTCCGCATGCAGCGCCTGCCGCTGCAGGCCCAGTGCCGGCCGGCCGCCATACATCGTGTCTGCCAGCAAGGGATGACCGCGCGACGCCAGGTGCACGCGGATCTGGTGCGTGCGGCCGGTGTGCAGCCTGCACCGCACGGCGGTCACCGGTCCGTCGGAGGTCTCGGCGACAGCAAGCCGCGTGACGTCGGTCTGCGCGGGCTTGCCCGTGGCGACGATGGCCATGCGCACGCGTGACTGCGGGTCACGCGCCAGCGGCCGGTCGATGTGCAGGAACTCCTCCGCCAGGCGGCCATGGGCGAGCGCCAAGTATTCGCGGCGCACCTCGTGGCCGGCGATGGCGCGCACCAGCGCCGTCACGGCCGGGAGCGTCTTGCCCACCACCATCAGGCCGGAGGTGTCCTTGTCCAGCCGGTGCACGATGCCCGCACGCGGCAGCGTGGCCGCGGCCGCATGGTGAGCCAGCAGGCCATTGAGCAGGGTGCCCGACCAGTTGCCGGCCGCCGGGTGCACCACCAGCCCCGCGGGCTTGTCGACCACCAACAGGTGCTCGTCCTCGTACACGATGGGCAACTCGATCGGCTCGGCGCGGAAGGCCCGGCTCTCGGCCGTGGGCACGAGTTCGACCTCGACACGCTGCCCGGCCTGCACCTTGCGCGACGCGGACTTCGCCGCGGCACCGTCGATCCACACATGGCCTTCGTCGATCAGGTGCTGCAGGTGATTGCGCGAGAACTCCTCGGCCATCGTGACCAGCACCTTGTCGATGCGCGTGCCATGAAGTTCGGCCGGCACGATGCGACTGCGGCGCTCCGGCGCATCGTCTTCCTCCTGCTCTGTCACCAGGGACACCTCGGCCGGCAACGGGGGGCGAACCATATACTCTGCGCTTTCCACTCGAAGCGCTGCCGCGGCGGCGCCATGCTGTTGATGAATCGGATCCGCTGGACTCGCCGCGCGTCGAAAGCCTTGTCGCTGGCCGTGGTGTCGCTGCTGCTGTCGGCCTGCGACTCGGTCCCGAAGGACGAGACCGCCGGCATGAGCGTCGAGAAATTGTATTCAGAGGCGCGCGAGGAAGCCTCTGCCGGCAACTACGAGCGTGCGCTCAAGCTCTACGAGCGCCTCGAAGGCCGCGCCGCCGGCACGCTGCTGTCGCAGCAGGCACAGCTCGAGCGAGCCTACATGAGCTTCCGCACCGGCGAAAAAGCGCAGGCACTGGCGATCGTCGAACGCTTCATCAAGCTCCACCCCACCAGCCCCGCCTTCGACTACGCGCT
>DASWSY010000714.1:0-2361 GCA_036402415.1 Rhizobacter sp.
CCGCCACCCGCCGTCGTCATGTTCGCTCCCTCTGTTTTGCCTGGCACCAGTGTGCGCAAGCCGGGTTCGCGACAACATCCCACCGATGGCTGCAAAGATAGTGAGGCGGTGCCCTCTTAAGAATCCCGCAGCTTGAGGGCCCGCTTTCAGGGGGCGATGTCAGCCCCTCTCGCGAGGGGCTTCAGGTTCAGCTCGGGATGACGCTGACCGAGACGTCCATCTCCTGCGTGCCCCCGCCGAGGATCACGCCGCGCAGCGGCACCACGTCGGCGAAGTCGGCCCCCCAGGCCAGCGTGATGTAGCGGCGGTCGGCGAGCTGGCTGTTGGTGGGGTCGAACTCGACCCAGCCGGTCGCCGGAGAGTACGCCGCCACCCAGGCGTGTGAGGCGTCCACGCCCATCAGACGCGACTGGCCGTCAGGCGGGTCGGTCAGCAGGTAGCCCGACACATAGCGCGCCGGCAGGCCATGGCCGCGCAGGCAGGCGAGCATCAGGTGGGCAAAGTCCTGGCAGACGCCGCGGCGCTGGTACAGCACCTCGTCGACCGAGGTGCTCACCGTGGTGGCGCCGGGGTCGAATTCGAAGTCCGCGTGGATGCGGCGCATCAGGTCGGTCACGGCCTCGAGCCAGTCCCGCCCGGGGGTGAACGATTCGAGCGCGTACAGGCGCGCGCCCTCGGAGAGCGGCACGAGGGGCGTCGGCTCGGCCATGCGCGCGGGCGCGAGGCCGTCGAGCGTCGGGTCTTCGCGCACCGCGTCGCGCACGCCTTCCCAGGCGGCGAAGGGGGTGTCGTCGGCCACCGGGCGGTCGCCGATCTCGACGCTGCACTGCATGCGCACGCGCAGCATGCGGTGCGCACCGTGCAGGCCGAAGTGGGTGACGCTGTTGCCGAAGCTGTCCGGCGCCTCGTGGCGTTCGTCGGGTGGAGGATCGATCTGGATCGCACACGACAGCAGCTTCTGCCACGGAAGGCCGCCGCGCGGCGTGAGGCGCGCGAGCTGCCACGACTGCGAGACGGGCGCCGCATAGACATACCGCGTGTCGTGCTCCACAGAATAGCGATCGGCAGCGGCCATCTTCGTCATGCCACCAGCGAGAGCACGCTGCGCGAGGCCGCATGCGAGAAGAACTTGAGCGTGAGTTCGTCGGACACGGTGTGCGCCGCGCGCTGGATCAGGTCGAGGGCCTGCGCGAGCACCTCGCTCTCGGGGTGCAGGTCGACCGGCTGCAACGCCTGCAGTGCCGCCTGGGCCGGGCCCAGCACGTCCGCCGCGAAGCGCCCGTGCGTGCGCTCCAGCTTCTCGACGTACTCGACCAGCCCCTTCACCTGGAACGCGACCGAGCGCGGGTTGGTGTCGTCGCGCACGACGAGGTCGAGCACCGGCAGCCACTCGGGCGCCACCAGGTAGCGAGAGCGGTAGGTGACGGTGGAATCGGCCAGCTCCAGCAGCCAGTCGAGGCCGTCGGCACGCCCCTCGTGCGTGGCCACCTGCAGCGTGGTGCACAGGTTCGACAGGCGCTCGATGCGCCGCCCGATCGAGAGGAAACGCCAGCCGGTGCCGCGCGTCATGCCGTCGAGCACGTAGCCCGAGAGCGTCATCATCGTCGTCACCGCGCGGTCGAGCCAGGCGAGCGCCAGCGGCAGCGAGCTGCCGCGCTGGAACACCGGGTCGCCGATCAGGCGGTTGAGCGTGCGCCAGTTGTCGGCCGACATGCGGTCGCGCAGGCTGAAGGCCACGCGCGCGAGCTGCCGCAGCCGCTGGCTCAGCCCCTCATCGGGGTGCGTGGCAGCGCGCAGCAGTTCGGTGCCGGGGTTGTCGGTCGACTCGATCAGGCCCACGCGCTCGGCGAGCGCCAGCACGGGCACGAGGCCGTCGGAGCTGTCGTCGGCATTGGCGTCGGTGGCGCCGAGCACGGTGGCGATGGCCACGCGCAGCAGGCGTGCCGAGCTGTCGCAACGCTCGCCGTAGCGGCCGAACCAGAAGAGGTTTTCTGCGGTGCGCGACGGCACGTTGCCGCGCGAGGTGACGAGGTCTTGCGGCGTCACCGTGCTGGAGAGCAGTGAGAACGAGGCATTCACCGGCCCGTCGGACAGCACCCAGGTGTCTTTCGAGCCGCCCCCGCGCTGCATCGCGATCACGCGCGAGCGGCTGTCGCTCGCCACGCGCGTGAGGCCGCCCGGCATCACGCGGTATCCCTGCGGCGTGGCCACCGCGAAGACACGCAGGCCCACACTGCGCGCACTGATGTGCTCGGCCTGCGGCGCGGCGCCGCGTTCCAGCACCGGCGCCTGCGACACCTGCACCCACTCCTGCGCCACGTAGCGCTGCGGCCGCGCGGCCACGCGCGTCCGCAGCAGCAG
>DASWSY010000715.1:0-4233 GCA_036402415.1 Rhizobacter sp.
AGTACGGCGTGTCGGGCCAGTCGTACCCGGTGCCCGAGGCGCTGCAGGGTGCGACGAACCTCGGCTTCATGGTGCTGCCCAACTACCGCGCCTGGGTCATCGTGGCCTCGCTCATCGTGTGCCTGGGCACCTGGGCACTGATCGAGAAGACGAGCCTCGGGGCCAAGCTGCGCGCCGGCACCGAGAACCCGGCGCTGGTGCAGGCCTTCGGCATCAACGTGCCGATGATGGTGATGTTCACCTACGCGGGTGGTGCCGCCCTCGCCGCACTGGCCGGCGTGCTGGCCGCGCCGGTGATCCAGATCACGCCGCTCATGGGCACCAACCTCATCATCGTCGTCTTCGCGGTGGTGGTGATCGGCGGCATGGGCTCCATCCTCGGGTCCATCCTCACCGGGCTCGCGCTCGGGTTGGTCGAAGGCCTGACGAAGGTGTTCTACCCGGAAGCGTCCAACATCGTGGTGTTCGTCATCATGGCCATCGTGCTGATGATTCGCCCCGCCGGCCTCTTCGGCAAGGAGAAATAAGGCATGGCCTCCACCGCTTCCTCCCCGAGCTCGCTGGTGAGCAAGTCGCGCATCGCCTGGGGCGTGGTCCTTGTGCTGCTGGCCATCGCGCCCTTCGTCGGGCTGTACCCGGTCTTCATGATGAAGGCGCTGTGCTTCGCGATCTTTGCCTGCGCCTTCAACCTGCTGCTGGGCTACACCGGCCTGCTGTCCTTCGGACATGCGGCCTTCCTCGGCTCGGCGGCCTACGGCACCGGCTGGCTGGTGCGCAGCGCCGGCTGGTCGCCCGAGCTCGGCCTGGTGGCCGGGGTGGTGATCGCCGCGGCGCTCGGCCTCGTGGTGGGCGCGATCGCCATCCGCCGCCAGGGCATCTACTTCGCGATGATCACGCTCGCGATGGCGCAGATGGTGTTCTTCGTCTGCCTGCAGGCCCCCTTCACTGGCGGTGAAGACGGCCTGCAGGGCGTGCCGCGCGGCAAGCTCTTCGGCGTGATCCCGCTCGGCAGCGACGTGACGATGTACTACCTGGTGCTCGCGATCTTCGTGGCGGTGTTCCTCGGCATCCTGCGCATCGTGCACTCGCCATTCGGCCAGGTGCTGAAGGCCATTCGCGAGAACGAGCCGCGCGCCATCTCGCTCGGCTACGACGTCGACCGCTACAAGCTGCTGGCCTTCGTGCTGTCGAGCGCGCTCGCGGGCCTCGCCGGCTCGCTCAAGACCCTGGTGCTGGGTTTTGCCACGCTGACCGACGTGCACTGGTCGCTCTCGGGCGAGGTGATCCTGATGACGCTGCTCGGCGGCCTCGGCACCTTCGCCGGCCCGGTGATCGGCGCCTTCACCATCATCGGCCTGCAGAACTTCCTGGCCGACCGTGTGGGCTCGTGGGTCACCGTCATCATCGGCGTGATCTTCGTCGTGTGCGTGATCGCCTTCCGCCGTGGCTTCGTCGGCGAGCTGCTGGCCTGGCAGCAACGCAAGAAGCCCTGATCGCCATGACCATCGAGATCCCGAAAGACGCCCGCAAGGAGGCCATCGCCTCCATCGAGCGCTACTTCCAGGAAAACATGGAAGAAAAGATCGGCAACATCGCCGCGGGCGCCTTGCTCAACTACTTCCTCGAGGAGATCGGCCCGCTGGTCTACAACCAGGCGGTGACCGACGTGCAGGATCGGTTGCGCATGCGCATCGACGAGCTCGACGTCGAACACCACGAGGACGAATTCCAGTACTGGCGCAAGCGGCGCTGAATGGGCACCATACGCGCCTTCATCCAAGGAGACGCGCATGAACTACACGGGTAGCTGCCACTGCGGCAGGGTTGCCTTCGAGGTCGAAGGCGAGATCGACTCGGGCCTGGCGTGCAACTGCTCGATCTGCCAGCGCAAGGGCTCGCTGCTGTGGTTCGTGCCGCGCGCGAGCCTCAAGCTCAAGACGCCCGACGACGCGGCCAGCACCTACACCTTCAACCAGCACGTCATCAAGCACCGCTTCTGCCCGACCTGCGGCATCCACCCGTATGGCGAGGGCACCGACCCGAAGGGCAACGCCGTGGCCGCGATCAACCTGCGCTGCATCGAAGGCATCGACCTCGACGCGGTGAAGGTGCACCACTTCGACGGGCGCTCCAAGTGACCATGTTCCATGCCCGGCGCTGAACTCGCGCTGCTCGTCGCCGGCGCGGCCATCGCCGGCTTCGTGCAGGGCCTGTCGGGCTTCGCCTTCGGCATGGTGGCCATGTCGATCTGGGTCTGGTTCATCGATCCGCGCGTGGCGGTGGTGATGTCGATCGCCGGAGGCCTCTCCGGGCAGATCTTTGCCGCCGTGCGCCTGCGCCGCGGCCTGCAGTGGCCGCTCCTGTGGCCCTTTCTCGCCGGCGCGCTGGCGGGTGTTCCGCTGGGCGTGGTGGTGCTGCCCTTCGTCGACGCGGTGGTGTTCAAGTTCGGGCTCGGCGTCACGCTCATGCTCTGCTGCTCGGCGATGCTCTTGGCGCAGAACTTCCCGCGCATCACCCGCGGCGGCCGCATCGGCGATGCGCTCGCGGGGGCGGCCGGCGGCGTGATGGGCGGCCTGGGCGGCTTCACCGGCGTCGTGCCCTCGCTGTGGTGCACCGTGCGCGGCTGGGACAAGGACACCGCGCGCGCCGTGCTGCAGAACTTCAACCTCGCCGCGCTCAGTGTCACCTTCGCCACCTACGTGGGCAGCGGCCTGGTCACGCGCGAGATGTGGCCGCTCTTCGCGGTGGTGGTCCCGGCGCTGCTCATCCCGTCGGTGCTGGGCACGCGGGTGTACGTCGGGTTGAGCGAAACCGCCTTCCGGCGCGTGGTGCTGGGTTTGCTCACCGCCGCGGGCGTGGCGATGATCGCCGCCTCGCTGCCGGTGCTGCTGAAGCGTTGACCCCATGGCCGATCTCGTCTTCCTCCACACGTCGCCGGTGCACGTCGCCACCTTCGAGGCGCTGCTGAAAGCGCTGGCGCCGCAGCGCAGCGCGATCCATCACGTGCGCGAAGACCTGCTGGCGCGGGCGCAGCGCGACGGTCTGGATGATGCCGGGCTCGTCGCGGCGGTGCGCTCCGCGCTGCTGGACGCCGCATCCGGGGCCCGTGTGATGGTGTGCACCTGCTCGACGCTCGGCGGCATCGCCGAAGCGACCCAGGCCGACGTGCCCGTCACCCGCATCGACCGTGCCATGGCCGACGAGGCGGTGATGCTCGGGGCACCGGTGCTCGTGCTCGCGGCCCTGCACAGCACCTTGGGGCCGACGGCGCAGTTGCTGCAATCGTCGGCCGAGCGGCTGGGGCGGCCGCTGCAGTGGCGATCCGTGTGCGTGGACGAGGCCTGGCCGCATTTCGAAGCCGGCCGGCGCGACGCCTACCTGGCCAACATCGCCGCCGCCGTGCGCCGCGAGGCCCGGCCCGGTGAGACCGTGGTGCTGGCCCAGGCGTCGATGGCGGGCGCGGCAGAGCTCCTCGCCGACACCGGCCTCGTCGTCCTCAGCAGCCCGAAGTGCGGGCTCGTGGAGGCACTGCGTTTCTGCGAAACCCCTTGAGCACACCATGCAACTGATCGACCACGTCTCCATCACCGTGCGCGACCTCGCGGCGGCCAAGCCGTTCTACCGCGCGATCTTCGAAGCGCTGGGGGCGGTGGTGGCCTACGAGCAGGCCGACGCTATCGGCTTCGGCGAACGCAACCGGCCGCAGGACGACCGGCACAGCTACCTGAGCGTCTTCCAGTCGACGCATGCGTCGGCGGACCCACGGCGGCACTGGTGCTTCCGTGCGTCGTCTGAAGCGCAGGTGCGTGCCTTCCATGCGGCCGGCATCCTGGCCGGCGGGTCGGACGACGGTGCGCCCGGCCTGCGGGCGTATCACCCCGGCTACTACGCCGCCTTCCTGCTCGACCCCGAGGGCAACAAGGTCGAGGCGGTGTTCCACCACGCCGAGGAGGGCGCACGATGACCACGGACCCGGGCTTCGAAGGTGGCTGCACCTGCCGCCAGGTGCGCTTCCGGCTGACGAGCGCGCCGCTCATCGTGCATTGCTGCCATTGCCGCTGGTGCCAGCGCGAAACGGGAGCCTCGTTCGCGCTCAACGCGATGATCGAGGCCGACCGGGTGCAACTGCTCACGACCGGCGAACCCGAGACGGTGCTCACGCCCTCGGAGAGCGGCAAAGGCCAGAAGATCGTGCGCTGTCCCCGCTGCCGCATTGCGGTGTGGAGCCATTAC
>DASWSY010000716.1:0-7627 GCA_036402415.1 Rhizobacter sp.
TGTTCCATGAAAGGCACGTCGATGCCGAAGTAGGGCCCGAGGCCGGGCGCGAGGGCAGTGGTCATGCCCTTTCTCAGTGCACCGACCATGCCAAGCAGATCGCCGGGTGAAAGGCCTCAGATTTGTCGTTGCTGACTACACTCGGTGTCCTCAAGCGTGTCCTTGTGTATGTCCGAACAACACTTGCCTTCTTCAGACGCGACCCTGGGCGTGCTGGTCCGGCGTGACGACGAGGTGGTGGCCGCGTTCGGCCTGGCCGCCGATGCCGCGGCGCAGGCGGCCCTGGTTTCGGCGATGCGCCTCGCGCCCGACCGCAGCCTCTTCGAAGCCCACCTGCCCGAGGGCCCGGTGGTCGGCGTGGCGCTGCAGGCGCCCGGCACCGAGATCGCGATCGTGCGGCCGGCGGGCACCGAAGGCCGCACGCTGCTCGACTTCGTGGTCGCCGTGCCCTTCGCCTTCGACATCCTCGAGCAGATCCTCAACGACCCCTACCAGGGCATCACGGTGGCCGACCACACCGGCACCATCCGCTACATCAGCCCGGTGCACGAGAAGTTCCTCGGGCTCTCGTACGGCGGTGGCATCGGCAAGTCGGCCGAGGAGGCGATCCCGAATTCGCGGCTGCGCGCGGTGATCGAGTCGGGCAAGGCCGAGATCGGCAAGCCGCAGAGCTTCGGCGAGGGCGTGACGCGCGTGGTGAACCGCCGGCCGATCCGCAAGGACGGGCAGATCGTCGGCGCGGTGGGGCAGGTGATGTTTCGCGATGCCGAGGCGCTGTCGACCATGGCCGCCGAGATGAACCAGCTCCGCTCGCAGCTCGAGTTCTACCGGCGCGAGCTCGACGGCCTGCGCGAGATGCGCGAGGCGACCGCCGAACTCGTGGGCGACAGCCAGGCCATGCAGCGCCTGCGCCAGGAGGTGGCGACCGTCGCGCGGCTCGACGTGCCGGTGCTCATCCTCGGCGAGAGCGGCACCGGCAAGGAACTCGTGGCCCGCGCGATCCACAAGCTCGGCCGCGGTGCGCACGAGATGGTGAGCCTGAACCTCGCGGCGCTGCCCTCGAGCCTGATCGAGAGCGAGCTCTTCGGCCACACCGCGGGCGCCTTCACCGGCAGCGCGAAGCAAGGGCGCGCCGGCAAGTTCGAGATGGCCAACGACGGCACGCTCTTCCTCGACGAGGTGGGCGACATCCCGATGGACGTGCAGATCAAGCTCCTGCGCGTGCTGGAGGAGCGGGTGGTCGAGCGCCTGGGCAGCCACGCGGGCCGGCGCATGACCTTCCGCCTCGTCTCGGCCACGCACCGCGACATGGAGGAACTGATCGAGAGCGGCAGCTTCCGCCACGACCTCTACTACCGCATCAGCGGCGTGACGCTGCGGGTGCCGCCGTTGCGCCAGCGCCTCGAAGACATCCCGGCGCTGCTCGCGCATTTCGTCAAGGCCTTCTGCGAGCGCAACGGCCTGCCGGTGCCGAAGGTCGAGGCCGGCGTCGCGCGCTACCTCGCCGACCAGCCCTGGCCGGGCAACCTGCGGCAGCTTCGCCACCGCATCGAGGAGGCGCTGGTGTTTTCATCGCACGAGCTGCTGACGCTCGACGCCTTCACGCGCAACGATGCGGCGCGTGCCGAAGCCCACGCGACGGTGCGCCTGCCCGCCACGCCCGCGGCGGCCGTGCCGCCGGCCGCACCCCGCCTGAAAGACCACGAGCGCGCCGCCGCCCGCCGTGTGCTCGACGAATGCGGCGGCAACAAGAAGCGCGCCGCCGAGCAGCTCGGCATCTCGCGCTCGTATCTCTACAAGCTGCTGGCCTGAGCTCAGGCGCTCAGGCGGTGCAACAAGGCCGGCGCGCCGTCGGCGACGGTGCCGAGCACCAGGCCCTCGCCCGAGGCCACACCGCTGCCCACCAGCGCCGTCAGCACGAACTGGTGCGTCACCCAGACCTCGAAGCGCCCGCGTTGCCGCGTCACGGCCGCGAGGGCGCTGCGCAGTTCGCGCAGTGCCGCGGCGTTGACCGACTCGGTGCCGGCCCGTGGCGAGCCCAGCGCCGGCCAGGGTTCGGCCCGGCCGAAGGCGAGCCGGGCGGTGTCGAGGCAGCGGCACCACGGGCTGCTGCGCACCGCCGCGGGCACGAGCTTGCGCTCGCGGAACCACGCACCGATGCGCTGCGACTGCGCACGGCCCTCGTCGTCGAGGTTGCGCTGGGTGCGGCAGTCGTCGAGCCGGAAGCCGGGCGGGTCGAAGGTGCCCGGGGCCAGCGCGTGGCGGAAGGCGATCACCACGCCGCCCGCGGCCAGGCGTGCGGCCACGGCATCGTCGGCACGCGCGGCCAGGGGCAGGGTGCCGGCGGCGGCGATCAAGAGTGCGCGTCGTTGCATGGGCCGCTCCCGCAGCCGGCGGGTGGGCTGCCGGGCGCAGCGTAGCGCGGGCGCCGAGCCCGCATGGGGCATCGGGGATTGAGGGCGTGCGATGCTCGGGCATGACCTCGCCCGAGTCCCTGAGTGTCGACGTGCCCGGCAGCGGCCCGGTGTCGGCCCTGTGCATGACACCCCCCGATGCACGCACCGGCTACGTGTTCGCGCATGGTGCGGGTGCCGGCATGACGCACGCCTTCATGTCGGCGCTGAGCGATGAACTCGCGCAGCGCCGGGTGGCCACGCTGCGCTTCCAGTTTCCATCCATGCAGCAGGGCCGCAAGCGGCCCGACACCCCGGCGGTCGCGCAGGCCGCGGTGCGTGCGGCGGTGGCGCAGGCGCAGCGCCGTTGGCCGGACTTGCCGCTCTTCGCGGGTGGCAAGTCCTTCGGCGGGCGCATGACCTCGCAGGCCCAGGCGGCGTCGCCGCTCCCCGGCGTGCGTGGCCTGGTGTTCGTGGGCTTTCCGCTGCACCTGGCCGGCAAGCCGGGCGTGGCGCGCGCGGCGCACCTCGCGCAGGTGGCGGTGCCGATGCTCTTCCTGCAGGGCACGCGCGATGCGCTGGCCGACCTCGACCTGCTGCGCCAGGTGGTCGGGCCGCTGGCGCCGCGCGCCACCCTCGCGCTGGAGGACGATGCCGACCACGCCTTCCACGTGCGCGTGCGCAGCGGCCGCACCGATGCCGAGGTGCTGGCCTCGCTGGCCGGCACCATCGCGGCGTGGTGCGCGGCGCCGGCGGGTCGATGAGCGCACACCGGCAACCGCTCTAAAACTCTGATAGCGTCCGGGCGTTTCATCTCCAGGCCCCCTCGCTGCGTGAGCATTCGGACCTTTCTGCTGCTGCTGGTGCTCGCGGTGTGGCTGCCAGCCGTGGCGGGTTTCGCACTGCTCGCACGGTCGACCTACCTGCGCGAGGCCGACGAGGCCCGCGAGGGCATCGAGCGGTATGCGCAGAGCCTCAACCTGCTGGTGGAGGTCGAGCTCGACAAGCGCCTGGCCATCGCCACCACCCTGAGTGCCTCGCGGGCCCTCCGCGACGAGCAGCTCGCGCGTTTCCAGGACGAAGCCATGGCTGCCGTCGAGGGCACGGGCAACTGGGTGGTGGTGGTCGACCGCCAGCAGCAGCGGCTCAACACCCGCGCGCCCTTCCAGAGCTACTCGCCCATCACGCGGCCCGGCGCGCCCTTCGTGACCGAGGCGCCGCGCGTGTTCTTCGCCGCGCGCAGCCTGCTGACGCACGAGCCGGTGCTGGTGGCCTATGCGCCGGTGCGCGGCAACGGGACCGTGACTTACAACGTGGGCGTGTCCTTCAAGCCCGAGGTGCTGCAAGGCCTGATGGGCCAGGCGCCCCCGTTCGCCACCCTGGCCTCGGTCCTCAACGACGAGCACCTCATCATCGCGCGCAGCCGGGATCCGCAGAAATGGGTGGGCCGCCCGGCCGGCGCCGAGATCCAGCGCCGTGCGAGGGCCGGCGGCGGCAGCTTCGGCGAGACCGTCACGCTCGACGGCGTGCCGTCGCTCACCTACGTGTCGGCCGCCAACCGCCACGGCTGGAACGTGGTGCTGGCGATGCCACGGGCCGCGCTCACCGAGTCGGCCCGCCGGCTCGCGGCGCAGGCGCTCGCAGCCGCCGGGGCGCTGCTGCTGATCGGCCTCGGGCTCGCGCTGTTCCTGGCCCGCAAGGTCGGCAAGCCCATCGTCGCGCTGCAGGATTCGGCCGCCCTGCTCGGGCGCGACCAGGTGCCCGAGCTGCTGTCCACCGGCGTGCGCGAGCTCGACGACGTGAGCCGGGCGCTCACGCTCGCCGGCCAGCGTTCGCACGAGGCCACGCTCAACCTGCAGAAGGAAGTGGCGCTCGCCGTCGACCAGGCACGCGAGGCGCAGGCGGCGCTGCTGGAAGGCCAGAAGCGCGAGACCATCGGCCGCCTCACCGGAGGCCTGGCGCACGACTTCAACAACCTGCTTCAGACCATCAGCACCGGCCTGCACATCGTCGACCGCCACACCGCGGCCGACGTGCCGCACCGGCGCTACCTCGAAGCGGCGATGCGCGCCACCGGCAAGGCGGCCGACCTGGTGAAGCAGATGATGACCTTCGGCCGGGCGCAGCCGCTCAAGCCGCAACCGGTCAAGCTGCCGAACTTCGTGCTGCAGACGCAGGAACTCACGCGCAAGGCCGTGGGCGAGCGTGTGCAGCTCACGGCGGAGATCGAGCCATCGCTGCCCGCCGTGCTGGTCGACCCGGCGCAGCTCGAACTGGCGCTGCTCAACCTCATCTTCAACGCGCGCGACGCGATGCCCGATGGCGGGGCGATCCGCATCGCCGCGCGCATGGCCACGCCGGCGGAAACCGCCACGCTTTCCGGCCCGGCCTACGTGAACCTGCAGGTGAGCGACAACGGCGTCGGCATGCGTCCCGAGACGCGCGATCGGGCCTTCGACCCCTACTTCACCACCAAGCCGGTGGGCGCTGGCACGGGCCTCGGGCTCGCCCAGGTGCTGGCCTTCGCGCGCCAGTCGAACGGCGATGCGCGCATCGAGAGCGAACCGGGCGTGGGCACGACGGTGATGCTGTTGCTCCCGGTCACCCACCAGGCCGAGGCCGCGGCCACGCCGGAAGCGGCCGCGCAGCACGCGGGCCGCGCCTTGCGCATCCTGATGGTCGAGGACGATTCGCTGGTGTCGTCGGTCGTCGTGCCGGCGCTGCGCGATGGCGGCCACGAAGTGACCCACTGCGCCTCGGCCGACCAGGGCCTGGCGGTGCTGCAGTCGCAAGCCGACTTCGACGTGCTCTTCACCGACGTCGTCATGCCGGGCACGCTCTCGGGCCTCGATCTGGTGGACTGGTGCCGCACCCACATGCCGGCCATGGCCACCGTCGTGGCCACCGGCTACAACACCCGCCAGACCCGCGCCGACGTGCAGGAGCTGCGCAAGCCCTACGGTCTCGATGCCCTGCTCGATGCGCTGCAGCGCGCGGTGAACGCGTCGGCCTCGGGCTCGGGAGATGGGCGCGACCCGCGCTGACGTGAGGGCGGCCGTGCTGGCCTGGATGGCCGAGCGCGGCTGGACGCCGTTCGACTTCCAGCAGGCGGTGTGGCGCGCGGTCGAGGCCGGCGAGTCCGGGTTGCTGCACGCCACCACCGGTGCCGGCAAGACCTACGCTGTCTGGCTGGGGGCCTTGATGGCCTTCATGCGGTCGGGTGGGCCCACGCCGCCGCTCACGGTGCTGTGGATCACGCCGATGCGCGCGCTCGCCGCCGACACGCTGCGTTCGCTGCACGAGCCGCTGGCGGCGCTCGAAGGCCTTTCGCCGTGGACCGTGGGCGCGCGCAGCGGCGACACCTCCGCCGGCGAGCGCAGCGCGCAGAACCGGCGCCTGCCCAGCGCCCTCGTCACCACGCCCGAGAGCCTGTCGCTGCTGCTCGCGCGGGCCGATGCGCGCGAGGTGCTCGGGCGCGTGCAGATGGTGGTCGTCGACGAATGGCACGAGCTGCTCGGCAACAAGCGCGGCGTGCAGGTGCAGCTCGCGCTCGCGCGGCTGCGGCGCTGGTCGCCGTCGCTCGTGGTTTGGGGTCTGTCGGCCACGCTCGGCAACCTGGAAGAGGCGATGCACACGCTGCTGGGCCATGACCGTGGCCGGCTCGTGCGCGGCCGCCTCGACAAGGCGCTCGTCATCGACTCGCTGCTGCCGTCGCGCGCCGACCGCTTCCCCTGGGCCGGCCACCTCGGGCTCACGATGCTGCCCCAGGTGGTCGACGAGATCGCGGGCAGCGGCAGCACGCTCGTCTTCACCAACACCCGCTCGCAGGCCGAGATCTGGTACCACGCGATCCTGGAGGCGCGGCCCGAGTGGGCGGGCCTCATCGCGCTGCACCACGGTTCGCTCGACCGCGCAGTGCGCGAGTGGGTCGAGCTCGGCCTGAAGAATGGCGAGCTGCGTGCGGTGGTGTGCACCGCGAGCCTCGACCTCGGCGTGGACTTCCTGCCGGTCGAGCGGGTGCTGCAGATCGGCTCGCCGAAAGGCGTGGCGCGGCTGCTGCAGCGCGCCGGCCGCTCGGGCCATGCGCCGGGGCGGGCCTCGCGCGTGACGCTCGTGCCCACGCACAGCATCGAGCTGGTCGAAGGCGCCGCGGCACGGGCCGCGGTGGCGGCGGGGCACATCGAGGCGCGCCACTCGCCGCAACAGCCGCTCGACGTGCTGGTGCAGCACCTGGTGACGGTGGCGCTCGGCGGGGGCTTCGTCGCCGAAGCGCTCTACGAGGAGGTGCGCAGCACGGCGGCCTATGCGCAGCTCTCGCGCGAGAGCTGGGACTGGTGCCTCTCCTTCGTGCAGCAGGGCGGCCCGTCGCTCACCGCCTACCCCGACTACCGCCGTGCCGTGCCCG
The DNA here is from genome assembly GCA_036402415.1 of Rhizobacter sp. GTDB lineage: Bacteria > Pseudomonadota > Gammaproteobacteria > Burkholderiales > Burkholderiaceae_C > Rhizobacter. Next base: position 6,799 of record DASWSY010000716.1, read on the forward strand.
ACGAGCACGGGGTGTGGCACGTGCCCGAGGCGCGCCTCGCGCGGCGCCACCGCGCCAACATCGGCACCATCGTCAGCGACGCCAGCATGACGGTGCAGTACCTGGGCGGCGCGAAGCTCGGCAGCGTGGAAGAGAGCTTCGTCGCGCGGCTCAAGCCGGGCGACGTGTTCCTCTTCGCCGGCCGGCAGCTCGAACTCGTGCGCACCCACGAGATGACGGCCTTCGTGCGCCGCGCCACCGGCCGCAAGCCGGCCGTGCCACGCTGGAACGGCGGCCGCATGCCGCTTTCGACCACGCTCGCCGACGCGATGGTGCAGCAGCTCGCGCTCGCCGACGCCGGCCGCTTCGACAGCCCCGAGCTGCAGTGCGCCAAGCCGCTGCTCGACCTGCAGCACGACTGGTCGGCCCTGCCCACGCCGGGCACGCTGCTGGCCGAGCGCATCGCCACGCGCGAGGGCACGCACCTCTTCCTCTACCCCTTCGCCGGCCGGCATGTCCACCTTGGTCTGGCGAGCCTGATCGCGTGGCGGGTGGCGCAGCGCAGCCCGCGCACCTTCTCGATGGCCTTCAACGACTACGGCCTGGAACTCCTGTGCGCCGACGAGGTGGACTGGGCCGGGCTGCTGCCGCAGGTGCTGCAGCCCGCCGGCGACACTGGCACGCTCCTGCACGAAGTGCTGGCCAGCCTGAACGCGAGCGAGCTGGCACGCCGCCGCTTTCGCGAGATCGCCCGCGTGTCGGGCCTCATCTACCAGAGCTTCCCCGGCGAGCGGCGCAGCGCCAAGCAGTTGCAGGCCTCCTCGTCGCTCTTCTGGGAGGTGTTCCGCAA
>DASWSY010000717.1:0-2590 GCA_036402415.1 Rhizobacter sp.
GGCAACGTGCCTCCGAGCAGGCCCTGCGTGACAAGCAGGCCGCGGAGCTGGCAAGCCAGGCCAAGAGCGAATTCCTGTCGCGCATGAGCCACGAGATGCGCACCCCGCTCAACGCGGTGATCGGGTTCGCGCAACTCCTCAGTCTCCACCCCGGCAGTCTCGACGGCGCCACCGTGCGCGACTACGCCGGCCACGTGCTGGAAGCCGGCGAACACCTGCTGGCCCTGATCGACGACGTGCTCGACCTGCAGAAGATCGAGGAAGGCTCGCTGCCTCTGCAGCTCCGCCCGGTCGACCTGTGCGAGGCGGTCAGGCGCACGACCGAACTCCTGATGCCGATCGCCCAGGCAGCCGGGGTGCGCTTCGAGCTGGCCGTGCCGCCCGCCACCTGGGTGCTGGCCGACATGCAGCGGCTGCGCCAGGTGCTGCTCAACATCGGCTCCAACGCCATCAAGTACAACCACCCGGGCGGCCTCGTGCGTTGGCGCCTCGAGGCCGCCCGTCCCCGCGTCGCCCTGTGCATCGAAGACACCGGCCCGGGCATGACCGACGAGCAGATGAGCCGCCTCTTCCAGCCCTTCGAAAGGCTGGGGCGCGAAACCTCCACCATCGAGGGCACCGGCCTCGGCCTCATCATCGCGCGCAGCCTCACGCAGGCGATCGGCGGGCGCCTGTCCATCGCCAGCCGTGCGGGCCAGGGCACCAGCGTGCGCCTGGACCTGCAGTGCGCCGACCCGCCCGCGGCGGCCGCCCCTGCCACGGCCAGCGTGCCAGCGCCCGTCCTGGGGCGCGCCCTGCGCATGCTCTACGTCGAAGACAACCGCATCAACGCAATCCTCTTCGAGGAGGCCATGCGCCTGCACGGCGATCGCGTGGAAGTGCGCGTGGCCGAAGACGGCGACCAGGCGCTGTCGCTCGCGAAAAGCTGGCAGCCCGAGGTGCTGGTGCTCGACGCCCACCTGCCGGGCGCCTCGGGCTTCGAGGTGCTGCGCCTGCTGCGCGCGCTGCCCGGCCTGGAGAAGGTGCCGGCCTACATGTGTTCGGCCGATGCAATGCCCGACGACGTGCAGCGTGCCTACGACGCCGGCTTCGTGGGCTACTGGACGAAGCCGATCAACGTCAGTGCCGTGCTGGGCGACGTCGAGCAGTGCCTGCAAGGCCACCGCGGCGGCGCCTGAGCCGCGCCTGCGGCCATCGCGCAGGGCGCGTCGATAATCCGGCCCTTCGCCGGCCGCCGTTGCCGGCCGCCTCCCCACCCCATGCCGAACGCCCCCGACACCGCCGTCCTCCTGTGCAACCTTGGCACGCCCGACGCGCCGACCACGCCCGCCGTGCGCCGTTACCTGTCGCAGTTCCTGCACGACCCGCGCGTGGTGGAGATTCCACGCGTGATCTGGTGCCCGATCCTGCACGGGGTCATCCTGCGCACCCGCCCGGCCCAATCCGCCAAGCGCTACGCCAGCATCTGGACGCCGCAGGGCTCGCCGCTCACCGTCTGGACCGACAAGCAGGCCAAATTGCTGGCGGGCTACCTGGGCGAGCGCGGCCACCGCGTCGCGGTGCGTTTCGCCATGCGCTACGGCAACCCATCGATCCCGTCAGTGCTCGGCGAGCTCACGGCAGGGGGGGCACGCCGTGTGCTGGTGCTGCCCATGTACCCGCAATACTGTGCCGCCACCACCGCCAGCACGGCCGACGCCGTCGGCGCCTGGGCGAAGAAGGAAAGGGCCTTGCCCGAGCTGCGCTTCGTCAACCGCTTCCATGACGACCCGGGCTACGTCGACGCGCTGGCCAAGCGCCTGTCGGACCACTGGATGACGCACGGCCGCGGCGAGCGGCTGGTGATGAGCTTCCACGGCATGCCCAGGCGCACCCGCGACCTCGGCGACCCATATTTCGACGAATGCATGGAGACCGCCCGCCTCGTCGCCGAGCGCGCCGGCGTCGCGCCCGACCGGCTGGTCGTCACCTTCCAGAGCCGCCTCGGGCGCGCCGAGTGGCTCCAGCCCTACACCGAGCCCACGCTCGTGCAGCTCGCCCGGCAAGGCATCCGCAAGGTCGACGTCATGTGCCCCGGCTTCGTGGCCGACAACCTCGAAACGCTTGAAGAGATCGCCCAGGAAGCGCGCGATGCCTTCCTCAAGGCCGGCGGCACCGAGTTCAACTACGTGCCCTGCCTCAACGACCAGCACGAATGGATGGCGGCCCTGAGCGCGCTGGCGCTGCGCCACCTGCAGGGCTGGGACACGCGCCGGCCCGCCCCGGCCGCCGCACCATGAGCGACAAGGCCGCTGCTGGCGTGCGGCTCGACAAGTGGCTCTGGGCCGCGCGCTTCTACAAGACGCGCAGCCTCGCCACCCAGGAGATCGACAAGGGCCGCATCCAGGTCAACGGCCAGGTGGTCAAGCCCGCGCGCGAGCTCAAGCCCGGTGACCTGCTCGAGATCCGCCAAGCAGCACAGAGCGCCCGCACGATCAAGGTGCTCGCCTTGAGCCACGTGCGCGGTCCGGCGCCAGTCGCCCAGGCGCTCTACGAGGAAACGCCGGAGAGCATCGCCCGCCGCGAGGAGCAGGCCCGCCAGCGGCGCGAG
>DASWSY010000718.1:0-5408 GCA_036402415.1 Rhizobacter sp.
GGTGGGCATCCCGCTCGCGGGAATCCTGAGCCTGATCCCGCGCTGATGGAGACGACCATGGACCGAGTCGACGTGATGCTGGAGCCCGTGCGGGCCTTCCTCGTGCAGGTGGGCGCCTTCCTGCCCAGCCTGGCGGTGGCCATCGTGGTGCTGCTGGTGGGCTACCTGCTCGCCAAGGCCGCGCGCTTCGCGGTGCAGCGCGGGCTGCGCGCCATCAACTTCCACATCGTCACCGAGCGCTCCGGGCTCGACGGCTTCCTGCAGCGCGGCGGCACCCAGGCCGACACCGCCGCGGTGCTCGCCGCGCTCGTCTACTGGCTCGTGATCTTCGCGGCGCTGGTGGTGGCGTTCAACGGCATGGGCCTCGCGCACGTGACCGACCTGCTCAGCAAGGTGATGCTCTTCCTGCCCAAGGTGATCGTGGCGGTGCTGATCCTCGCCTTCGGGGCGTACTTCGCACGCTTCGTGGGCAATGCCGTCGTCACCTACTGCCGCGGCATCGGCCTGCCCGATGCACGGGCGCTGGGCGCGCTGTCGCGCTACGCCATCCTCGTCTTCGTGGTGATGATCGCCTTCGACCAGCTCGACATCGGCGGGCGAATCATCAGTTGGGCCTTCCTCATCGTGCTCGGCGGCCTGGTGCTCGCACTCGCGCTCGCCTTCGGGCTGGGCGGGCAGGGCTGGGCGGCGGCACATCTTGAACGCTGGTGGCCGGCCCCGAAGCCCGGCGACCGCGACGAACTTTCCTGAGGAGAACAGCACACGATGGCCCGCGACGTACCGATCACCACCGTCTGGCCCGGCCGGCCGTATCCGCGTGGTGCCACCTGGGACGGCGAAGGCGTCAATTTCGCCCTGTTCTCGATGCACGCCGAGAAGGTCGAGCTCGTCTTCTTCGACGAACGCGGCCGCCGCGAGCGCCAGCGCATCCTGCTTCGCGAGCGCACCGACAACGTGTGGCACTGCTACCTGCCCCAGGCGCGCCCGGGCATGGCCTACGGCTACGTGGTCCACGGCCCCTACAAGCCGGAGGAGGGGCACCGCTTCAACCCGCACAAGCTCGTGATCGACCCCTACGCGCACGACTTCGTCGGCAAGCTGCGCTGGAGCGACGCGCTCTACGGCTACACCGTCGGCCACCGGCGCGCCGACCTCTCGTTCGACCGCCGCGAGAGCGCGGGCTACATGCCCAAGTGCCGCATCGTCGACCCGGCCTTCACCTGGGACGACGAATGGACGAGCGACCGCCCGCCCCACGTGCCCTGGAACGAGACGGTCATCTACGAGACGCACGTGCGCGGCTTCACCATGACGCACCCGGGCGTGCCAGAACCCCTGCGCGGCACCTACGCGGGCCTGGCGAGCGAAGCGGCCATCGATCACCTGCGCCGCCTGGGCGTGACGGCGGTCGAGCTGCTGCCGGTGCATGCCTTCCTCAACGACCGCCATCTCGACGAGAAGGGCATGCAGAACTACTGGGGCTACAACACCTTCGGGTTCTTCGCCCCCGAGCCGCGCTACGCCTTCACCGCCGACCCGGTGCGCGAGTTCAAGAGCATGGTGAAGTCCCTGCACAGCGCCGGCATCGAGGTGATCCTCGACGTGGTCTACAACCACACCTGCGAGGGCAACCACCTCGGCCCCACGGTGAGCCTGCGCGGCATCGACAACGCCGTGTACTACGTGCCCGCCGACGACCCACGCTACTGCGGCGACTTCACCGGTTGCGGCAATTCGCTCAACGTGCAGCACCCGCGCGTGCTGCAGCTCGTGATGGATTCGCTGCGCTACTGGGTCGAGGAGATGCACGTCGACGGCTTCCGCTTCGACCTGGCCACCACCCTCACGCGCGAGCACGGCCGCGTGGCGCATCGTGGCGTGTTCCTGGCCGCCGTGCGGCAGGACCCGGTGCTCTCGCGCGTGAAGCTCATCGCCGAACCCTGGGACCTGGGCGAAGACGGCTACCAGGTCGGCCGCTTCCCGCCCGGCTGGGCCGAATGGAACGACAAGTACCGCGACGGCATGCGCAGCTACTGGAAGGGAGACGGCGGGGTGATCGGCGAGTTCGCGCGCCGGCTCACCGGCTCGTCGGACCTTTATGCCCATGCCCACCGCCGGCCCACCGCCAGCATCAACTTCATGGCGGCGCACGACGGCTTCACGCTCAACGACGTGGTCTCCTACAACGACAAGCACAACGAGGCCAACGGCGAAGACAACCGCGACGGCCACAACCACAACCTGTCGTGGAACTGCGGTGTCGAGGGCGAGACCGACGACCCCGAGGTCCTGGCGCTGCGCGAGCGGCAGAAGCGCAACTTCCTCGCCACGCTGTTCCTGTCGCAGGGCGTGCCCATGCTGCTGGCCGGCGACGAGATGGGCCGCACGCAGAAGGGCAACAACAACGGCTACGCGCAGGACAACGAGATGAGCTGGCTCGACTGGCAGATGACGCCAGAGCGCAGCGCCTTGCTCGCGTTCACCCAGAAGCTGACCGCCCTGCGGCGCGATCACCCCACCTTCCGCCGGCGCGACTTCTTCGCCGGGCACGAGGTGGGCGAGGGCCTGAAGGACCTGATCTGGCTGCGCCCCGACGGCCTGGAGATGACCGAGGCCGAATGGGCCACCGATTTCGCCCGCTGCCTGGGCACCTACCTGCCGGGCATCGCGCTTGCCGGTGACGATGCACGCGGGCATCCGCTGTCCGACGACGACTTCCTGCTGCTCTTCAACGCTCACCACGAGGACATGGACTTCCTGATTCCCGACATCGGCACCGAACCCTGGCAGGTGGTGATCGACACCTCGGCCGAGGGCGGCACGCCCGAGGCAGCAGCCCCCATCGCGCCGGGCGAGAGCTACACCATGAAGTGCCGTGCCATGGCCGTGCTGCAGCGGCCAGCCCACGGCCGGGAGCCGCGATGAGCGCCCACGACATGCCCTTCGGCGCGAGCCTGCGACCCGACGGGCGGTGCGACTTCCGCCTCTGGGCGCCCTCGACCCGCCATGTCTCGCTGGTGCTGGAGGGCGGGCCGCAGCCCCGGCACCTGCCGATGCAGGCCCGGCCCGATGGCTGGCACGAAGCGCTCGGCGTGGAGGCCGGCGCCGGCACGCGCTATCGCTACGACGTGGGCAACGGCCTCCTGGTGCCCGACCCGGCCTCGCGCCACAACCCCGACGACGTGCACGGCGCGAGCGTGGTGGTCGACCCGCGTGCCTACCGCTGGCGCGACACCGGCTGGGGCGGCCGCCCCTGGCACGAGGCGGTGGTGTACGAGCTGCACGTGGGGGCGTTCACCCCCGAGGGCACGTTCGCCGCCGCCGCGGCGCGCCTGCCGGCGCTGGCGGAACTCGGCGTGACCGCCATCGAGGTGATGCCCGTGGCCGACTTCCCCGGCCGGCGCGGATGGGGCTACGACGGCGTGTTGCCCTTCGCGCCCGACGCGAGTTACGGCACGCCTGACGAGCTGAAGGCCTTCGTCGACGCGGCGCACGGCCTGGGCCTGATGGTGCTGCTCGACGTGGTCTACAACCACTTCGGCCCCGAGGGCAACTACCTGCACGCGTACTGCAAGCAGTTCTTCAACGAAGACCGGCACACGCCCTGGGGCGCCGCGATCAACTACGACGGGCCGCACAGCGAGTCGGTGCGCGACTTCTTCCGCCACAACGCGCTCTACTGGGTGGAGGAATTCCACTTCGACGGCCTGCGCCTCGATGCGGTGCACGCCATCCACGACAGCTCGCCGCTGCCGATCGCGAGCGAGATCGCCCAGGCCTTGCGCAGCCGCGTCGGCACGCAGCGCCAGGTGCACGTGGTGTTCGAGCACGACGGCAACCGCGCGAGCCTGCTCGAGCGGGATGCCGACGGCCAGCCGCTCTACGCCACCGCGCAGTGGAACGACGACCTGCACCACGCCGCCCACGTGCTGCTGACCGGCGAGACCGACGGCTACTACGGCGACTACGCCGAAGGCCCGGTCGGGCGCTTCGCCCGCGCGCTGGCGCAGGGCTTCGTCTACCAGGGCCAGGCGTCGGCGCACCGCGGCAACGTGCCGCACGGCGAGCCCAGCGGGCACCTGCCGGCGACCGCCTTCGTCTCCTTCGTGCAGAACCACGACCAGGTCGGCAACCGCGCGATGGGCGAGCGCATCTCCGAGCTCGCCCATCCGGCCCGCCTGGAGGCGGTGTACGCCTGCCTGCTGCTGTCGCCGCACATCCCGATGCTCTTCATGGGCGAGGAATACGCCGCGGCCACGCCGTTCCCGTACTTCTGCGACTTCGGGCCCGAGCTGGCGCAGGCGGTGTCGGACGGACGGCGAAACGAGTTCGCGCGCTTCGCCGCCTTCGCCGACCCGGCCGCGCGCGAGCGCATCCCCGACCCGAACGACGAGGCCACCTTCCAGCAGGCCAAGCTGCGCTGGGACGAACGCGAGCGCGGGGCACACGCCGAGCGCCTGCGTTTCATCGGCCGCCTGCTCGCGCTGCGCCAGGAGCTGCTGATGCCACGCATCGATGCCGCGCGCGGCGAGGGCCGCTACCGCTTCGACGGCGGCCTGGTGCACGTGACCTGGCCGCTTTCCGGCGGTGCGCAGTGGCACCTGGTCGCCAACCTGACCGACACCGAAGTGGCCGGCATCGCCGCACCCGAAGGCCGCGTGGTGCACGCACAGCAGGTGCAGGGCAGCCGCTGGCTGCCGGGCGCGGTGCAGGTGACGCTGGAGGAGGCCGTCCATGGATGAGCTTCGGCAGGCGGTCACGCGGCTGTGCGCGCAGTACGGCGTGCTCACCGAGTACCACGACGTGTGGGGCCACCGGCACGAGGCCTCGACCGGGGCGCTCGTCACACTGCTGGCCGAGCTGGGCGTGGACGCGAGCAGCGTCGAGGCCGTGCAGGCGGCCGAGCGTGAGGCCAAGGCGGCGCGCGAGCGCGAAGGCCTGCCGCCGCTCGTGGCCATCGCCGCGGGCAACGGCGACTGGACGGTGCCGGTGCAACTGCGCACGCCGGTGCGCTCGCTGCACTGGAGCATCACCGAGGAAAACGGCGTGGTGCACCAGGGCGACCTGCCGCTCGGCGACACCGGCGTCGCCCAGGTGCCGCTGCGCCCGGCGCTCGCGCTGCCGCCCGGCTACCACCGGCTGCGCCTCGAAGGCTGGCCGGGCGAGACGCTGCTCGTCGCGGCGCCCGCGCATTGCTACGAAGCGCCGGCGCTTCGCGAAGGCCGCACCTGGGGCCCGTCGGTGCAGCTCTATGCGCTGCGCTCCGACCGCAACTGGGGCATCGGCGACTTCGGCGACCTGGCCACCGTGATCGAACAGTGGAGCGCGCGCGGGGCAGGGCTCGTGGGCGTGAACCCGCTGCACGCGATGTTCGGCCACAACCCGCTGCACGCGAGCCCCTACAGCCC
>DASWSY010000719.1:0-3183 GCA_036402415.1 Rhizobacter sp.
GACCACGCGGCCGGCACGGTCGAGCTCGGCATGGGCGGTGGCGGCGAGCGAGCGGCCGAGCGGCGAGCCCGCCACGCCGGCGGCCCACACGATGGTGCGCGTGGGCAGGTGGTTGATGAGCTGCACGTCCCCCTCGTGGCCCACGTAGGTGACGCCGGTCTCGTCGATGGTGGTCACCTTGCAGCCGGTGCGCACGTCGACCTTCAGGCGCTTCAACTGCTCGCGGGCGCGCTGCGAGAGCGCCGGCACGAAGCTGCCGAGCACACGGTCGGAGCCTTCGAGCAGCACCACGCGCGCGAGCTTCGAGTCGATGTGGCGGAACTGCTGGGCCAGCGTGTGCTGGGCGATCTCGGCCAGCGTGCCGGCCATCTCGACCCCGGTCGGGCCCGCGCCCACGACGACGAAGCTCATCCAGGCGGCGCGTTCGTCGGGGTGGGCGCAGCGTTCGGCGCGCTCGAAGGCGCCGATCACGCGGGCGCGGATGTCGAAGGCGTCGGCCAGCGTCTTCAGGCCCGGTGCGTACGGCGCCCAGTCGTCGTGGCCGAAGTAGCTGTGCGTGGCCCCGGCGGCGACGATGAGGTGGTCGTAGTCGAGCCGCTCGCCGTCGTCGAGCACCACCGACTTGTCCGCCGCGTCGATGGCCGTCACCTCGGCCTGCAGCACGGTGAGGTTGCCGCGCTTCATCTCGCGCCGCAGGATGTGGCGGATGGGGGCCGAGATCGCCGGCGCCGACAGGCCCGCGGTCGCCACCTGGTACAGCAGCGGCTGGAACAGGTGGTGGTTGGTGCGGTCGATCAGCGTGATGTTGACCGGCGCCTTCGACAAGGCCTTCACGGCTTCGAGGCCGCCGAAGCCGCAGCCGATGATGAGGACCTTGGGTTGGGGGGTGGGGCGGGGGGTCATCGGGGTCAGCGCAGGGCGGCGATGGTTTGCAGGCGTTCCAGCACGATGCCGGCACGAATGGGCTGGGCCACGATGCCGGGCAGGGCATTGGCCAGGTCGGGGTGGAGGAGCAATTCGCGAGTCTGCGTGATCACATGCTCGCGCAGGGTCGGGTCGGCGGCGGCGATCTCATCGGCCAGCTCCGCGCGTCCATCGACGACGGTCAGGATGTCTTCGAGGTCGTGGCTCAGGTAGACGTCTCGGCCGCCTCGGTCGAGATACGCCTCGAATTTGGTGGCGATGAAGTAGGGCGCGTTCAGGTGGCGCAGGGTGAGGTCGCGTCCGAGCGAGGTGGTGATCGCGGCAGCATAGCCCGGCCGATACCAGCGATTGGCAAAACCCATGACCTTCTCATCGATGGGCACGAGGTCGAGTTGCAAGCGCTGCCAGTACCAGCGGAAGGCGGGCGTGTTGTCTTCCATCGTCTGGGTGAAGCCGCGCGCGGCCAGCAAGGGCTGCAGCGCGTGGTAGCCCGCGAGGGTGGTGACTTCGATGATGGCGTCGACGTCTTCGGTGGGGCGCACCTGGGCGGAGGCCGGGTCGGTGATGAGCAACCCTGTGGCGCAGCCGCCCACGAAGACCAGGCGGTCGCGCAACGGGCCGAGCGCGAGTGCCATGGCGCGCAGCAGGTCGAGGTTCGGGTCAGCCACGGCGTTTTCCGGCAGGGGCTGGGATCGCCGGGGCAATGAGCTTCTGAAGCCGCGTCTGTGCCATGCCGCGCTCGCGGGCGCGGCCGGCGCGCAAGGCGTCGAAGAGGGCGAGCAGTTCGTAGAGTGCCGGGTCGCTCAACGCCGCGCCAGGCACGCATGGGTGCAGAGGCGCCAAGCCTTCGCCCCGCACGCTGCCTTGTGGATGGGGCCACACCAGCGGCTCATGCCCAGGGGCGAATACGCCGGCGAATGCAGGCGCAGCGTGGCTCGTCGGCACGCCGGGGCCGACCGGCAGTCGCTCGGGCGGAAAGACGTACTTCGCGCCATGCAGCGCGAACTCGGCAAGGTTGTGGCGGTTGACGACGGCACCGCTGTCGAGATGGCTGCGGGCCGGGGCGGCCACGCGCTTGTCGATCTGCCGGGCCGCGGGGCGGCCCAGGCCGACCGCGGAGGCCTCGTGTGCCACGAGGGGGCGGGCGGGTGCTTGCGCAGCGGCATGGGCCCGTGCAATGCTCGCATCGGCCAGCAGGCCGGAAGCCAGCCCGCGCTTCACGGCGGCATGGGCTTCTGATGCGCTCAGGCCAAGCTCGCCCGCGAGGCGGGCGTAGGTCCAGTGCTGCTCGCCCAGGGCGACCAGCTTGAGTGCAACGAGGAAATCCTGTGGCTTGAGGCTCATGTTCTGTATTCGCGATTCGCGAATACAGAATGTAGCCGATCAAGGATGGGCGGACAACCCCGCCATCAACCGCCCCCGCACGAGCTGGATGTGACTGCGCAGCGCATACAGCTCGTCCGCATAGCTCAGCGGCACCGACACATGCTCCACGCTGCGCTCGATGTCGTCGAGCTCCTTGAGCAGCTCCTCGGCCGGCCGCGTGCCCTGCGCGTCTTCCACCACGCGCAGCCGCCCGTACCAGCGGAACACGCGCGAGCGGATGCGGAACTCGTAGAGCGGCGGCACGATGCGGCTGAGCGGAATGAGGATGGCGATGATCGACACCAGCGCCACCCACATGCGGTCGACCAGGTTGGCCAGCCAGAAGGGCAGGAAGCGCTGCAGGAAGGGCGCACCTTTCGAATAGAAGCGCTCCGCCTCCTCGGCCACCGGACGCTCGGTGCCCTTGATGCTGGGGAAGTCGCCCTTGCGCTGGAACCAGCCGGCCTCGCCGTGGATCTGCTGCGCCGCCTGCACGAAGAGCTGGATCAGCGCCGGGTGCGTGCCCTGGCGCGCCACCAGCGTGGCGGTGGGGGCGACCAGGTGCACGTCGGCCGGCGGCATGTCGGCCGCGAGGTCGACCACGCCGCGCGGCAGCGTCACCGGGCTCAGGAAGGCGAAGCGACGCGAATACGCATCGGCCTGGGCGAAGTTGAAGAGCTTGATGCCGGGTGTCTGCAGCAGCATCTGCACCATCACCGACTCGGGGGCGCTCGCGAAGGTGATGGCGTCGATCTGGCCTTCGAGCAGGCCCTGCACCGCGGGCGTCTGCGCCTCGCGCAACAGGGTGATGCTGGCGGTGTCGATCTTGTTGGCCTCGAGCAGCCGGCGCATCAGGTTGGGCACGCCGCTGCCGCGGGCGCCGATGTTGAGCTT
>DASWSY010000720.1:0-1808 GCA_036402415.1 Rhizobacter sp.
CCTGACCTGCTACGAGCAGGGCACTGTGAACGAAGCCGGCGTACTGACCGCCCATGCGCGCCTGTTCCTGATGGTCAGTTCCGCGAACAACTCGCCCACTCGTGGCGACGGCGTGTTCGCCATCAACGAGCTGAGCACTGTTACTTGGGTATCGCGGGAGTTGTCCAACACCCCGCTGCACTACATTGGAAACAAGTTGGTGCCGGCCACCATCGGGGTCAGCACCAACCTGATCGGGGTTAAGCCAACGCCAGTGTGACTGCTGCCAGGGCCACGCCGCCGGCCAACCCCCACAACGCGGCGACACCGACTCGGAGCTTTTCGTTATCGGATTGCAGGCGCTCTATTCGCGCGACTAGACGTATGATCGTGTGTGGGTTGGCGGCGGCTATGAACTTCATATCCCGCTCGCCCCTGTCCGTCTCGTAGTGGTTTGGCTCAAACGTAGGCCCGTCTTGGAAAATATCCGCCTTTCTGCACGGTGTATCGACAAACCACCACGCCCCGCCGTCTTCGTGGCCGTAATCAACGGCTGTCCACGGTCCAGGGGTTGCTTCTCCGGCCAGTCGTTTGAGTTCGATCAAGTCTCGCATGGTTCTCTCCGGGTTAGAGCAGCGCCCCGCGGCGCCGCAGTCTGTCATCTGCCGTGCGTTGACGGCCCCACTGTTTAACGTCCTTCGTTAAGAGCACGGTGATGACGTAGCCACCGTCGCTGACGACGAACAGGCAACCGCCGGGCGTCACGATGTAGGAGTGCGCAGCAGGCCATGTGCCTGTGCCCTGGGCGCGCTCCCAGTTCTGCCGCAGGGCGTTCAGCAGCCGCTTGCCAGCGCGTTTACCAGCGGCCAGCTCGGCATCCATGTCGAGGTGGGAGCATCGCTGCTCCCACCTCTCTCGCGCGTGGGCGGTCATCCTCATACCGCTTCATCCTTCGGCTGCTCATCGTCACCAACGGACAGCAGGGTGGCCGTGCCGGACAGCGCAGGGTGGTTGAAGTTGAGCAGCCAGCACCACGTCTGCGTCGTGCTGTAGATCGTCCCCTTGCCGAGCACGACCTTCGTGGCGTCGGCGACCAGCAGCCCGGCGGCGCGCAACTCAGTCTCGACCTGCTTGGCATCGGCGCCACGTTCGGAGCAAAACCGGCGGAAGTCGGCGCGGTCGATGTACATGCGCCCGTTGTGCCGCTCCAGGCGGATGCGCAGCTTGTCGCCCGTTGGGTGGATCGTGACCTGGGCCAGCGTCTTGTCCTTCGGCTCGCTGTTGAGCACCAGCATGGACCGCATGTTGCTGTTGATGTAGTCGGACACGATGGACTCGGGGGTGCGGGTCTGGTCAATCACGGCGCCGCGCATCGCATGAATCTGGGCCACGGAGAACTTGAGCAGCGACGTGACGTTGGCAGCGGTCAGGCCGCACTCGTTGGCCAGCTCAAACCCAGCCAGCACCGACGCAGCCACGGCGGACCAGAACCGTTCCGAACTGCCCACGCCGGCCAGCACGTCCACTTCCTTGATCCAGTGCCGCACGCGCTCGCGCACCCAGTCGCGCCGAGTGATTAGCGCCTGTGCATAGACCATGCCAGCTAGGCCGAAGTGGTCGTTGAGCTTGTCGAAGTTCTCGTCGGCTTCCAGCTTGGTCAGCGTGCCCTCGGGTACGACGTACTCGAAAATCCGGCTGGCCTCGGCGCTGGCGTCGGCCTTGGCTTGGCTCAGGCGTGAGTGCAGGGAGGCGTTGGAGGTCGTGAGCATCATGGTGTTCCAGTTGCCCCAGTTCTCCTGTGCCTGCCCGTTGCTCTGGAGGCGTTGCCG
>DASWSY010000721.1:0-3485 GCA_036402415.1 Rhizobacter sp.
GGGGCGGCGACAGAGTTACGATAGTTCGTCAATTTCTATCGAGAAACAGACATGGCCCGCACCCGCTCGACCCCTGCCGCCCGGCGCCGCCACACCAGCGTTCCGCCGGTCGACCCGCTGCGCTACGCACCCACGGCCGACTACCCGGTACGCGCCAAGATGCGGCGCCTCGCGGCCGACACCCACATCGACCCGCACAGCCACCCTTGGGGCCAGCTCGCGTTTTCGGTGACCGGCGTGATCCGCATGACCGCCACGCGCAGCACCTACATCGTGCCGCCCTCGCGCGCGGTGTGGATCCCGCAGAACGTGGAACACACCGTCAACGTCGTCGAAGACGCCGAGATCCGCACGCTCTACCTTTACCAGGACGACCGCCATTGCGGCCCCGAGGTCGACGCGCCGGCCACGTCGCCCTGGCGTCACTGCCGCGTGATCGAGGTGTCGAGCCTGTTGCGCGAGCTGGTGATGCACCTCGGCACCGAACCCGTGCCGGTCGCCCCCGGCCAGGAGCCCGGCCCGCGCGAGCGACACCTGATCGCCCTCGTGCTCGACGAGCTGCGGCGTGCCCAGCAGGTGCCCATCGGCGTGGACCTGCCGCAGGACAAGCGCCTGCGCACCTTGTGCGAGTCGGTGCTCGACGATCCCACCCGCTGGAGCACGCTCGAGACCTGCGCCGCCGAAACCGGCGCCAGCCCGCGCACCGTGGCGCGGCTCTTCCGCAGCGAACTCGGCACGACCTTCTTGCAGTGGCGCCAGCAGGTGCTGCTGGCCAAGGCCTTGACCATGGCCGCGCGCAAGGTGCCGATGGCGGTGATCTCGGCCGAGCTCGGCTATGCGAGCCCGAGCGCGTTCACGGCAATGGTCAAGCGCTCGGTCGGTGCGCCGCCCAGCCAGTTCTTCAGCTAAGCACGAGAACCCCCCGAATGAATGCCCCTTTTCAACCACTGGTTGCAAAGCATGGGCTGTGGGGCTCGCAGGAGAAGCCTAGACTCCCGCATCAACAGCGCCGCCCACGGCGCGACGTACGGGAGTACAAGACATGCTCAGCTCGCTCTTCGGTGACTTGCGCACCATCCGTGGCAACCCTGCCTCTGACGATCCAGACCAGGGCTTTGCCGCTACTGCCATCCTGGAGAGCGTCGCCACCGAGGTCAACGACCGTGGCCAGATGGTCGACAGCCACCAGCGCGACCTGGTCGTCTCGGGCTCCCCCGCGCAGGCAATGCGCGACCACTTCACCGCCACGCGCGCCGACCTCGAAACCGCGACCCGCCTGATCGCGCTCTACGACCCGACCGCGGTGTGGGCCAGCGCAGTCATCAAGGCCCTGTCCGACGCGAGCGGCCGGCCCATCGAACGCCTGCACCTGCGCGAACAGGGCACGCTTCGCACGCTGGCGACGATCGAACGCACCACCCTCGAGCGCCGCAACGAAGACATGCTGCGCATCTACCACGCCGACGTGCGCGCCCCGGGCACCGCCAACGCCGCCGTGCCGCTCGCGCTGATGGAACGCAGCCACATGACGGCGGTGATCGTCGGCGCCATGCAGCCGCACGCCATCGACGAGATGCTCGAGACATTGCAGACCGCCGTGCGTCACGTCAACTGGCGCTGCCCCACCCTGCTCTTCATGCTGCCGCCCAACGCGGTGTGGATCGCCAACAAGATCGGCATGATCGAGTGGCCGGCGCGCCTGAAGGTGCAGGTGCTGAACGAGGCGCTGACGAGCGCGTCCGCGGTGTGGAACTCGCTGCTGGGCATGTGGAACCGGGTCAAGAAGGAGCCGGTGTGGGGCCCGCCGCCGGCACCGCTTGCGCCCGGGCTCGATGGATTCCAGATCAAGGTGGCCGACCTGTCGGCCTCCTCCGCCAACGTCAGCGGCGCCAAGGTCTCGCTCCCGGTCGCGGCTGCGGCCGATGGCGCCACGTCGTTGCGTCGCCCGCTGCTGGACCCGGCGCTCGCCGACGGCGCTCTCGAAGTGCTGTCGGTGCTCGACGGCCTCTTTGCCTGTGCCGTGGTCGACGGCAGCTCGGGGCTCATCCTCGCGCGCCACGAGCGCAAGGACCAGCCCGTCGACCTCGACCTGGCCGCTGCAGCCAGTGCCCAGTTGCTGCGCTCGCACCAGCACCTCGCCCGCCAGCTCGGCCTCACGACCGAGATCGACGAGGTCATGACCAGCGCCGGCCCACGCCACCACGTCATGCGGGCGTCGGCGCGGCACAAGGGGCTGTTCCTGTTCGCGGTGCTCGACAAGCAGCGCACCAACCTCGCGCTGGCGCGCTACAAGCTGATGGAAGCGGAGCAGGGCCTGGGCTGAGCGTCCGCCCGTCTCGAACGAGCGCCACCCGGGTGGCGCTTTTTTCTTCTTCTGTTTTGCACGAATGCACAAAAAATCACTGAATCGGGAGCCAGGAAGCCACTTCCCGGGGCCTCTCCGGGCAACCCCCAAGGCATTATTTGAACGACTGTGCAAAACTTGAGTTCAGCAGCCCGGCATCAAGGGCTGACCGGATCGTCAGGCACTGACACCCGTGTTTTCTGAGCTGTCGTCCCTTTGGGTGCGCGCCGCAAGGCCCGCACCCTTTTCTTTGGTGTCTTCCCTGCTGGGCTACCATGACCGCCCCCGTGCCGGGCACGGACCACCGCCCCACCCCGCCATGAGCCAAGTGCTGTTCGACTACACGCGGCAAGACGCCACCGGCGCCAGCTGCACCGCCCATGCATGGGCGAAAGTCCCCGAGCCCCTCACGCCCGACCAGCGCCAGAGCTGGAAAGAGCGCGCCCGGGCCCTGCTCGAAAAACACCAGGCCGTGCTGGTCGCCCACTACTACGTCGACGGCGACCTGCAGGACCTGGCGCTTGAGACCGGCGGCTGCGTGGCCGACTCGCTGGAGATGGCCCGCTTCGGCCGCGAGCATGCGGCCAAGACGCTCGTCGTCGCCGGCGTGCGTTTCATGGGCGAGAGCGCCAAGATCCTGAGTCCCGACAAACGCGTGCTGATGCCCGACCTCGACGCGACCTGCTCGCTCGACCTCGGCTGCCCCGCCGACGACTTCGCGCGCTTCTGCGACGCCCACCCCGACCGCAAGGTCGTCGTGTACGCCAACACCAGCGCCGCGGTGAAGGCCCGCGCCGACTGGATGGTCACGAGTTCCTGCGCGCTCGCCATCGTCAAGCACCTCAAGGACCAGGGCGAAAAGATCCTCTGGGCCCCCGACCGCCACCTCGGGCGCTACATCCAGCAGCAGACCCACGCCGACATGCTGATGTGGAACGGCGCCTGCATCGTGCACGACGAGTTCAAAGGCCTGGAACTCGACCTCCTCAAGGCGCAGCACCCGGGCGCCAAGGTGCTGGTGCATCCCGAGTCGCCCGAGAGCGTGGTGAAACAGGCCGACGTGGTGGGCTCGACCTCTCAGCTGCTCAATGCCGTGGTGCAGGGCAACGCACCGGCCTACATCGTCGCCACCGACAACGGC
>DASWSY010000722.1:0-7700 GCA_036402415.1 Rhizobacter sp.
TCAGAGGGCGAGCTGCGCGTCGACCCAGCGCCCGTCGGCGCGGCTGGACTCGACCACCGCCTCGATGAACTTCATGCCCAGGGCTCCGTCTTCCACGCCCGGCACCAGGCAGGCGCGCGGGTCGGGTGCACGGTCGGCCCAGCGGGCGTGGATCTGCTCGGCCACGTCTCGGTAGAGCTGTGCGAAGCCTTCGAGGTAGCCCTCAGGGTGGCCGGAGGGAATGCGGGTCGCGTGCTGCGCCGCTGCCCCGGCGCCACTGCCGCCGCGGGTGATGAGCCGCGGCGTCTGGCCGAGCGGCGTGAACCACAGGTGGTTGGGCTGCTCCTGGCTGAAGTCGAGGCCGGCCTTGGTGCCGTACACCCGCACGCGCAGCGCGTTCTCGTTGCCGGGCGCGACCTGGCTGCTCCACAGCAGGCCCCGCGCGCCGTTGGTGTAGCGCAGCATCACGTGCGCGTTGTCGTCGAGCCGGCGGCCTTCCACGAAGGTGTGCAGGTCCGCGCTCACCGCCTTCAGCGTGAGGCCCGAGATGAAACGGCCCAGGTGCTCGGCATGCGTGCCGATGTCGCCCAGCGAGCCGCCGGCGCCGGCCCGGCTCGGGTCGACGCGCCAGGCGGCCTGCTTCTGGCCCGTCGTCTCGAGGCCGGTGCTCAGCCAGTCCTGCGGGTACTCGGCCTGCACCAGCCGGATCTCGCCCAGCTCGCCGGCCTGCACCATCTCGCGTGCCTGGCGCACCATGGGGTAGCCGCTGTAGTTGTGCGTCAGCGCAAAGAGACGGCCACTGCGCTTCACGCGCTGCACCAGGTCCATCGCCTCGGCGAGCGTGGTCGTCACCGGCTTGTCGCAGATGACGTCGATGCCGGCATCGAGAAAGGCCCGCGCGATCGGCGCATGCAGGTGGTTGGGCGTGACGATGGCCACCACGTCGATGCCGTCGCGGCGTGCTGCCTCGCGCTCGGCCATCTCGCGGTAGTCGGCGTAGCTGCGCTCGGGGTCCAGGTGCAGCTCGGCGCCGCTCGCGCGGGCCCGCTCGGCGTCGGACGACAGCGCCCCCGCCACGAGCTCGTAGCGGTCGTCCAGCCGCGCGGCCATGCGGTGCACCCCGCCGATGAACGCGCCCTGCCCGCCTCCCACCATGCCCAGGCGGATGCGCCGGGGCGTCGCGCCCGCGGCGCGTGCTGCTTCGATGGTCATCGCGCGTCTCCTCAGGCGAGGCCCAGGATCTTGCGATTCTTGGCCTGGTCGACGCCGCTGGCCGCGAAGTCGTCGAAGGCGCGGTCGGCCACGCGGATGATGTGCTCGGCAATGAAGCTGGCCCCTTCGCGCGCGCCGTCTTCCGGGTGCTTCAGGCAGCACTCCCATTCGAGCACCGCCCAGCCAGGGAAGTCGTAGGCCGCCATCTTCGAGAAGATGGCCGGGAAGTTCACCTGCCCGTCGCCCAGCGAGCGGAAGCGCCCGGCACGGTTCACCCACGACTGGAAGCCCCCGTACACGCCCTGGCGGCCGGTCGGGTTGAACTCGGCATCCTTCACGTGGAAGATCTTGATGCGGTCGTGGTAGAGGTCGATGTACTCGAGGTAGTCGAGCTGCTGCAGCACGAAGTGGCTCGGGTCGTAGAGCAGGCAGGCGCGCTTGTGCTGGTTCACGCGGTCGAGGAACATCTCGTAGGTCACGCCGTCGTGCAGGTCTTCGCCGGGGTGGATCTCGTAGCAGACGTCGACGCCGCTCGCATCGAAGGCGTCGAGGATGGGTCGCCAGCGCTTGGCGAGCTCGTCGAACGCGCTCTCGATCAGCCCCGCGGGCCGCGGCGGCCACGAGTAGAGATACGGCCAGGCGAGCGCGCCGGAGAAGGTGGCGTGCGCCGTGAGCCCGAGGTTCTCGGAGGCCTTGGCCGCATAGAGCATCTGCTGCACCGCCCACTGCTGGCGCCGCGCCGGGTTGCCGCGCACCTCGGGCGCCGCGAAGCCGTCGAAGCCCTCGTCGTAGGCCGGGTGCACCGCCACGAGCTGGCCCTGCAGGTGGGTCGAGAGCTCGGTGATCTCCAACCCGTGGCGGGCCAAAGTGCCCTTCACTTCCTCGCAGTAGGTCTTGCTCTCCGCGGCCCGTTTCAGGTCGAAGAGGCGGCCGTCCCAGCTCGGGATCTGCACGCCCTTGTAACCGAGGCCGGAAGCCCAGGCCGCGATGGTGTCGAGCGAATTGAACGGCGCTTCGTCGCCCGCGAACTGCGCCAGGAAGATGGCCGGGCCCTTGATCGTCTTCATGCGTTGTCTCCTTCTGTTGGCGGACCTTGTGGGTCGTCCGCTCTAGCCCGCATGATCGCGCCGCGCGGCGCTGTCGTCAACATCTGGTCTGACCAGATTGACAGCGAGCCGCCGGCTTCCTAAGCTGCGGCCGCCCCAGTCCTCAAGAGGCAAACCAGTACAGTCCTCCTTCATGCCGGGCGGCGCAGCCATGCCTGCCCGGGCCGAAGGAGACACCATGCACATCGCGGCCCACAACTGGATGCGAGCCGAACCCATTCGACGAACCGTGGAGCGCCTGCACGCACACGGCATCAGCGCCCTCGAGATCGCCGGCGAGCCCGAGCAGTACGACACGCGCGAGGTGCGCGCCCTGCTCCGTGACCACGGGCTGAGCTGCTGGGGCGCCGTGACGCTCACGCTCGGCGAACGCAACCTCGCGGCGCGCGACGCCGCACAACGTGAAGCCACCGTCGACTACATGAAGCGCGTGGTGACGATGGTGAAGGAGCTCGACGGCCAGATCGTCTCGCTCGTGCCGCTGACCGTGGGCAAGGTGGTGCCCGACGCCACGCCCGAGGAGGAGTGGCGCTGGGTCGTGGAGGGCGTGAAGGCCGTGTACGAGCACGCGCAGCGCGCCGGCGTGCGCATCGCCATCGAGCCGCTCAACCGCTTCGAGACCTACCTCATCAACCGCACCGACCAGGCGCTCGCGCTCGCCGACGCGGTGGGGCCCGACTGCGGCGTGTGCCTCGACGTCTTCCACATGAACATCGAGGAAGCCGACCTGCACGCGGCCTTCCGCCAGGCCCGGGGGCGCATCCACGACGTGCACCTCGCCGACAGCAACCGCTTCGCGCTCGGCATGGGCCACCTCGACTTCGGCGCCATCCTGAGCACCCTGCGCGAGGTGGGCTACGAGGGCGCGCTGTCGCTCGAATTCGTGGCCACGCTCGACCGCACCCCCGCCAACCCCTACGGTGCGCAGGCCGAGACGCGGCCGGTCGACATCTCGCCGCAGCAGAAGCAGTTCATCATCGACCACGGCTCCAACCTGTTGTCCGACGAGTTCTACACCTCGCTCTTCGCGCGCTCGATGGACGTGCTGCGCCCCTTGATGGCACGCGGCTGACACCGGAGCTCCAGGCCATGCTCTTCGGCAAACTCTTCCACACCGGCCTGCGCACCGCCGACCTCGCGGCCAGCGTGCGCTTCTACACCGAGGTGCTGGGCATGGTGCAGGTGGCGCGGCCGCCCTTCGACTTTCCCGGCGCCTGGCTCGCCCCGGCGCAGGCGGGCGCCGAGGCCACCATCCACCTCTACGCCGGCGAGGCCGCGCACGAACCCGACGGCACGGTGCTCACCGGCTCGGGTGCCATCGACCACCTGTCGATCGTGTGCGGCGGCTACAGCGCGTTCCGTGCGCAGTTCGAGCGCTTCGGCTTGCCCTACCGCGAGAACCTGGTCCCGGGCACGCCGCTGTGGCAGCTCTTCGTCTACGACCCCAACGGCGTGCAGCTCGAGCTCACCTTCCACGCGGCCGCCGAGCGAGAGCCGGTGCCGGTGATCGCGCCCGAGCGCCTCTACAAGCCCCGCGAGCGCTGGTTCGAACCGGCGGCGTACCGGCAGTTCTCCACCACACCCAGGGACGACCATGGAAGGCCTTGAACAGACCGCACGCCTGCTGCGCATGATCCGCGAGCGCGGCTTCAAACCCGGCGACAAGCTGCCGTCGGAGCGCGACCTGGCCGAGGAGTTCAACATGAGCCGCAGCGCGCTGCGCGAAGGGCTCATCCGGCTCGACACGCTGCGCATCATCGAATGCCGGCCGAAGTCGGGCATCTACCTCCAGCCCTACGGCGCCGAACGCAGCATCGAGGCCATGGTGCTCTTCGCCGAGACCAACACGCCGCTCACCGCGGCCGAAGTGGCGCAGTCGGTGGAGCTGCGCAGCGTGCTCGAGACGCAGGCCCTGCGCTTGGCCTGCATGCGCCGCACGCAGGACGACCTGGACCGCCTGCAGGCGCTGCTGGCCGAAAGCGAGGCGACCATCGCACGTGGCGACAGCCTCGCCGACCTCGACGCCGAATTCCACAAGGCCATCGTCGCCGCCACCAAGAACGACGTGCTGCTGCGCTTCATCAACGTCTTCTACCGGATGTCGCGCCAGCGCCGCGAGATCTACTTCCACAAGCCGATGCAGAGCAAACGGTCGCATGCCCAGCACCTCGCCCTCTACCGCGCCATCGAGAAGCAGGACGCGGAAGCCGGGCTGAACATCCTGCGCCGCCACCTGAAGGGCGTGGACACGTATTTCCGCATGTTCTTCTCCGAAGGCGCAGGCAAGGACACGCAGGAGCCCGGCACCCACGGCAAGGTCAACGGCAGAGCCAAGGGCTCGGCGCCCAAGGCCAAGGCGTCGTCGAAACCCCGGCCCGCGCCGCCACTGGCGGCAGCCCGGCGGTGAACGGCGCCCTGCCCCGCGTTCTGCTCACGAACGCCATCCACCCCGACGCCGCGGCCCGGCTCGCACGCTCGGCCCACGCCGTGGTGGCGCCCGACACCGGCTTCGACACCCTGCGTGCCGCGGCACAGGGCTGCGAGGTGGTGCTGGTGCGTGCGCAACTGCCCGACGACCTCTTCGATGCCGCGCCGACGCTCGTCGGCGCCGTGCGCCACGGCACGGGTGTCGACATGATCCCGCTCGACGCGGCCACCGCCCGCGGCGTGCTGGTGGCCAACGTGCCCGGCGTCAATGCCAACGCCGTGGCCGAGCACGTGCTGCGCAGCATGCTGTCGCTGGCGCGCCGGTCGCCACAGGTCGCGGCCGTGCTGGCCGACAAGGGCTGGGCGGCGGCGCGCACCGCCGCCGAAGGCGGTGTGGAGCTGCGCGGCCGCACGCTGGGCGTGATCGGATTCGGCCACGTGGGCCAGGCAGTGGCGCGCCTCGCGCACCTGGGCCTGGGCATGCGCGTGCTGGCGCACAGCCGCTCGGCGCTGCGCGACACCGTGCATGCCAGCGCGTCCCACCTCGACGGGCTGCTGGCGCACAGCGACGTCGTGGTGCTCGCCTGCCCGCTCACAAACGAGACACGCGGCCTGGTCGGCGCGGCGCAGCTCGCGCGCATGCGCCGCGGCAGCTGGCTCGTCAACGTGGCGCGCGGCCCGGTGGTCGTCGAAGCGGCGCTGATCGACGCTCTGCAGCAGGGCCACCTGGCCGGTGCGGCGCTCGACGTCTTCGACACGCAGCCACTGCCGAACGGTCACCCCTTCTGGCAGATGCCGCAGGTGATCCTGACGCCGCACGCGGCCGGCATCTCCGAGGACAGCATGCGTGCGATGGGCCTGGGTGCGGTCGAGGCGGTCGAGCACCTGCTGCGCGGGGAATGTCCGCCGACCTGCCGCAACCCGCAGGCCCTGCCGGCGTTCACCGCACGACGGCCAGGCCGCCGGGCGTGACGACGCTCAGCGAAGGCCTTCGGCCAGCGCGCGCGTCAGCGCCGCCGCGCCGAGGCCGTCGAGGTTGCCCACGCGCTGCCCAGACCAGAGCGGCGTGAAGTCGCCCAGCCCCTTGGCCTCGGCCGCAGCCCGCAGCGGTGCGATGGCGGCGGTCGCCATCGGGAACTCGGGCGCGTCCGGCGAGAGCGGGCCCAGCTCGCGCATCACGCGGTTGACGATGCCGCGCGCCGGCCGGCCGGTGAAGAGGTTGGTGAGCGCGGTGTGGCGTGCCTGCGGGCTGCGCAGGGCCGCGCGGTGCAGCGCGGAGGTGTTCGCCTCGGGGCACAGCATGTAGGCCGTACCCACCTGCACCGCCGAAGCGCCGAGCGCCATCGCGGCCTTCACGGCACGGGCGTCGGAGAGGCCGCCCGCCGCGATCACCGGCACGCGCACCGCAGCCACGACCTGCGGCAGCAGCGTCATCAGGCCCTGCTGCAGCGTGAGGTCGTGGTCGATGAAATGCCCGCGGTGGCCGCCGGCTTCGAGGCCCTGCGCGATGACGGCGTCGACGCCCTGCTCCTGCAGCCACAGCGCCTCGTCCACGGTGGTGGCCGACGAGATGATGCGCGAGCCCCAGCCGCGCACGCGCTGCAGCAGGTCGGGGGCCGGCAGCCCGAAATGGAAGCTCACGATCGGCGGGCGGAACGGCTCCAGCACGTCGGCCGCCTCGTGGCTGAAGGGTTGGCGGCCGGCGCCCGCCGGCACCTTGTCGATGTCGATGCCGTGCTCGGCGTGGTAGGGCGCGAGCCGTGCGCGCCACTTCGCCTCGCGCGCGGCGTCCGTCGGCGGCGTGGTGTGGGCGAAGAAGTTGACGTTCCAGGCCCGGCCGCCGGCAGCAAGGGCCTTGAGTTCGTCCTGCAGCGCCGGCAGCGCCAGCATCGCGGCCGGCAGCGAGCCGAGCCCGCCCGCTTCGCCCACGGCGAGCGCAAGCCGGCTGGTCTGCACGCCGGCCATGGGCGCCTGGATGAGGGGAAGCTCGGTCTGCAGCAGGTCTCGGATGTGCATGGAAAGTCGTCCTGGCGGTGTCGTCTCGTGGAGTGCTTCATCGTACCCGCGCGGCTTCGCAAAAGACGCATGGCGCTGACCACGCGTTGCGCTCGCGTCCTACAGCGCGCATGCCGCAGCCGCCCCACCATGCCGCATGCCCACGCCCGACCCCGAACCCTCACCGCCACACCCGAAAGACTCGCCACGCGGTGCGCGGCGATGGCGGCGTGTCTGGCAGGCGGGGCTGGTGCTCGGCCTCGTGAGCGCAGGGGGCGTGGCGGCGTACGTCACGCACCTGGTGCGCCACACGCCCGGACCGCACGACCTGCGCGTTGCCACCTCGGCACGCCCCTCGGTGCTGCTGTCGGCCGATGGGGTGACGCTTGCCACCTTCAGCCGCGGCCCCACGCAGCGCGTGACGATCGACGAGGTGTCGCCGCACCTGATCGACGCCCTGCTCGTGACCGAAGACCGCCGCTTCCACGAGCATCGCGGCGTTGACCCGAAGCGCCTCGTCGCCGCGCTCTACAACACCGCCACCGGTCGCACGCAGGGCGGCTCGACCATCACGCAGCAGCTCGCGCGCAACCTCTTTCCCGAGGAGATCGGGCGCAGCCGCTCGCTGCACCGCAAGCTCAAGGAGCTGGTGACGGCGCTGCGCATGGAGCAGCTCTACAGCAAGGACGAGATCCTCGAGGCCTACCTCAACACCGCGCCCTTCCTCTTCAACGCCGTCGGCGTGGAGATGGCCGCGCGCACCTACTGGAACAAGCCAGCCGCCGAGCTCGACGAGCTGGAAAGCGCCACGCTCGTGGGCATGCTCAAGGGCCCGCGCTACTACAACCCGGTGCTCAACCCCGAGCGCGCGCGCGAGCGCCGCAACCTCGTGCTCGCGCAGATGCACAAGCGCGGCGCGCTCGACGCCGCGCGCTACCGCCAGCTCGTGGCCCAGCCGCTGCGCGTGAGCCTCAACCGCTA
>DASWSY010000723.1:0-1793 GCA_036402415.1 Rhizobacter sp.
CGCAGGCCGGCGAGCGGGGTCTTGAGCTGATGCGCCGCGTCGGCGAGGAAGTGCTTCTGCGTGCTGATGCTGCGGTCGAGCCGCATCAGCAGGTCGTTGATCGCGCGCACGAGGGGGGAGACTTCCTCGGGCACCTCGCGCTCGTCGATCGGGCTCAGGTCGTGGCTCTCGCGGTGGCGGATGCGCTGCTGCAGCTCGTTGAGCGGCGCGATGCCGCGCACGAGGGCGAGCCACACCAGCAGCACCGCCAGCGGCAGGATCACGAACTGCGGCAGCATCACGCCCTTGATGATCTCGGTGGCCAGGCGCGAGCGCTTGCCCAGCGTTTCGGCGGCCTGCACCAGCGCCGGCGGACTGCCGGGCGCGCCGGGCACTGTCACCCACTGGTAGGCCACGCGCACCGGTTCGCCGCCGATGGTGTCGTCGCGAAAGCGCAGTTGGCCGAGGCTGCTGCGGTCTTCGTCGGTCGGCACCGGCAGGTTGCGGTCGCCGCTCAGGAATTCGCCCCGCAGCCCCAGCACCTGGTAG
Organism: Rhizobacter sp.; assembly: GCA_036402415.1. Lineage (GTDB taxonomy): Bacteria > Pseudomonadota > Gammaproteobacteria > Burkholderiales > Burkholderiaceae_C > Rhizobacter. Next base: position 529 of record DASWSY010000723.1, read on the forward strand.
TAGAGCGTGTCGGTCTCGTCGGTCTGCAGCAGGTCGGTGGTGCCGCGCGTGAGCGAGAAGGCGGCGCTCTGCGAGCCGTCTTCCTGCGATTGCAGCGTGATCTGCTGCGCGAGCAGGCGCGTGAGTTCGCCGAGCTGGCGGTCGAATGGCTTGTTGGCGATGCCCTGGGCCACGAGCCAGGTCAGCACCACGCTCATCGGCCACAGGAGCAGCAGCGGGGCGAGCATCCAATCGAGGATCTCGCCGAAGAGGGAGCGTTGCTCTCTGCGCAGGGCCACTTAGGTCCGGCGCCGGGCCGCCCCAAGCCGGACGGCGCCCCTTGGGGGCAGGAGTGAAAGCGACAGGGGGGCTGTCATCAGCTCGGGATTTTCTCGAGGCAGTAGCCGAGGCCGCGCACCGTCGCGATGCGGATCGGGCCCTGTTCGATCTTCTTGCGCAGGCGGTGGATGTAGACCTCGATCGCGTTGTTGCTCACCTCCTCGCCCCATTCGCACAGGCGCTCGACCAAATGGTCCTTGCTGACGAGGCGGCCGGCGCGCTGCAGCAGCGCTTCCAGCAGGCTCAGCTCGCGCGCCGAGAGCTCGATCATCTGGTCGTTGATGTAGGCGACGCGGCCGGTGGCATCAAAGGTGAGCGGCCCGTGCTTGATGATGCTCGACGCAGTGCCGAGACCGCGGCGCGTCAGGGCGCGCACGCGTGCTTCGAGCTCCTGAAGCGAGAAGGGCTTGGCCATGTAGTCGTCGGCTCCAAGGTCCAGGCCCTTCACGCGCTGCTCGACGCTGTCGGCCGCGGTGAGGATCAGCACCGGCACCGCCGAGCCGCGCGCACGCAGCTTGCGCAGCACCTCCAGGCCGTGCAGCTTGGGCAGGCCGAGGTCGAGGATCACGAGGTCGAACTCGTGCGAGCCGAGCGCGGCGTCGGCCTCGGTGCCGCTGGCCACCGCATCGACGGCATAGCCGGTGTTGCGCAGCGTGCGCAAGAGCCCGTCGGCCAGGACCTGATCGTCTTCGGCAATCAGTATCCGCATCGCTGTCTCCTTGGGTTTGTCTCGGTGCCAGTGTGAATGAAATTGCTGACGCGAACCATGCGGAAGATCAGCCGGGCGACCACGCGCCGGCGTACGCCTCCAGGCCCAGCGCGACGACGGTCGCGACGTCCGGCCCCACCTCGGCGCGGAACTCGCGGTCGGCCTGGGCCACCGCCTGCTCGAAGGCCTTCAGCCAGGCGAGCCCGGTGTCGGTGAAGCGCACGACGCGTGCGCGCCT
>DASWSY010000724.1:0-1515 GCA_036402415.1 Rhizobacter sp.
GCCGGGTGCGCTGCTACAACGAAGGCACGACCGAGTAGGGGGGCAAGTGCCGCACACCGTGCCCCACGGCATGGTCTGCAGGCACCGGGCCTCAGGTGAGATAATCGCCGGCTCGCCCCTGACAGACCCACGAGCCATGACCCAGAAGACCATCCTCAACGACACCCACCGCGCCCTCGGCGCCAAGATGGTCGACTTCGGCGGCTGGGACATGCCGATCCATTACGGCTCGCAGATCGAGGAGCACCACCTGGTGCGCAGCGACGCCGGCATGTTCGACGTCAGCCACATGACCGTGGTCGACCTCAACGGTGCGCGCGTGCGCGAGTTCCTGCGCCGCCTGGTCGCCAACTCGGTCGACAAGCTCAAGGTGCCCGGCAAGGCGCTGTACACCTGCATGCTCAACCCGCGCGGCGGCGTCATCGACGACCTCATCATTTACTTCCGTGACGAGGACTTCTTCCGCCTGGTCGTCAATGCCGCCACCCGCGACAAGGACCTGGCGTGGATCAGCGAGCAGGCCAAGGCGTTCGATGTGACCGTCACCGAGCGCCCCGACTTCGGCATGATCGCCGTGCAGGGCCCGACCGCGCGCGAGAAGGTGCTCGGCCTGCTGCGCGAGGACGACCGCGCCGCCGTCGCCAAGCTCGGCAAGTTCGCCGCCGCGCAGGCACGCACGCAGGGCGGCACCGACGTGTTCGTCGCCCGCACCGGTTACACCGGCGAGGACGGCTTCGAAGTCGTCGTGCCGGAAGACCAGACCGTCGCCTTCTGGAACGAGCTGCTCGCCGCCGGCGTGAAACCGGCAGGCCTGGGCGCGCGCGACACGCTGCGCCTGGAAGCGGGCATGAACCTCTACGGCCAGGACATGGACGACGACGTCTCGCCGTTCGAGGCCGCGCTGGCATGGACGGTGGCACTGGACGAAGGCCGCGACTTCATCGGCCGCGACGTGCTGCAGGCACAGAAGGCCGCCGGCGCGCCGCGCCAGATGATCGGCCTGGTGATGGACGAGAAGGGCGTGCTGCGCCACGGCCAGAAGGTGCTCACCGCCCACGGCGAAGGCGAGATCCTGTCGGGCACGTTCTCGCCGACGCTGGGCAAGGCGATCGCGTTCGCGCGCGTGCCGGCAGGCGAGATCCCGCTGGGCACCGCCGGCAACGTCCGCGTCGACATCCGCGGCAAGGAAGTGCCGGTGCGCGTGGTCAAGTTCCCGTTCGTGCGCGACGGCAAGGCCCAGGACGGCGTGCTCGGCTGAGCCGCCGGGACGGAAGTGGTCGGCCGGCAGGGCTTCGACGCCGGTCGGCTGATGGCGCAGGCAGCGCCCGGCACGACCGGCATGAGGCCGGTGAGACCCGGCATGATTCTGGCCGAGCCGATCCTTTCGTCCCCCACCTCTCGCATGTTGCTTCCGCGTCGGTAAACTAGGCGCCGTCCCCAAGCAGCCCCCGCAAAGTTCGAGGCCAGTCATGAGTGAAATTCCCGGCGATCTGAAGTTCATGAAGTCCCACGAGT
>DASWSY010000725.1:0-6839 GCA_036402415.1 Rhizobacter sp.
GCGGTCGCGCAGCGAGTAGACGCGGTTGCGGCCCTTGCGCTGCGGCTGCAGCAGGCCACAGTCTTCATAGAAGCGGATGGCGCGTGTGGTGAGGTCGAATTCCTTCGCCAGCTCGCCGATGGTGAAGGTGGCCTGCCCCGCAGAAGGGCTTGAAACCTGGGTGACAGCAGCGGCGGACATGGCTCCCTAGAATGCCTCTTCAATTGACGTATACGTAAAGTGTAGCGAGGAGCAGAACCCTTCCATGAACGCCCTTGAACACGAGCTGAGCTATCCGCTCGGCGAGGTGATGCCGCCGCCCGGGCAGACCATGGACGTGGCGCCCGGCGTGCGCTGGGTGCGCATGGCCTTGCCCTTCGCACTCGACCACATCAACCTCTGGCTGCTGCGCGACCGCCTCGACGGCCGCGACGGCTGGAGCATCGTCGACTGCGGCATCGCCAACGAGGCCACACGCGCCTGCTGGGAGCAGGTGTTCGCGAACGAGCTGCAGGGCCTGCCGGTGCTGCGCGTGATCGTCACCCACCTGCACCCCGACCACATCGGCCTGTCGGCCTGGCTCACCGAACGCTGGTCGACCCCGGAGCACGAGTGCCGCCTGTGGATCAGCGGCACCGACTACAACGGCGCGCGCATGTCGAGCAACCCGAGTGCGAAGGCGAGCGTCATCACGCCGAATTTCGCCAAGAGCCACGGCATCACCGACCCCGAAGCGCTGCAGATGATCCAGACGCGCGGCGGCCACTACGCGACCATGGTGCCCAAGGTGCCCGAGCGCTTTCGCCGCATGGTCGATGGCGACGTGCTCAGGATCGGCGGCCACGACTGGCACTGCCACGTGGGCTACGGCCACGCACCCGAGCACATCTCGCTGCACTGCCCGAGCCTCGACGTGCTGATCTCGGGCGACATGGTGCTGCCGCGCATCTCCACCAACGTGGGCGTGCACGAGAACGAGCCGGAAGGCGACCCGCTCAAGCGCTACCTCGACTCGATCGAACGCATGCGCGCCCTGCCGGCCGAAAGCCTGGTGCTGCCCTCGCACGGCCGGCCCTTCACCGGCCTGCACACCCGCATCGACCAGCTCCAGGCCCACCACGCCGAGCGCCTGGCCGAGGTGATGCAGGCCTGCGCCGACGCGCCGCAGAGCGCGGCCGACCTGCTCACCGTGCTCTTCAAGCGCAAGCTCGACCTGCACCAGACCACCTTCGCGATGGGCGAGTCGATCGCGCACCTGCATGCGCTGTGGCATGCGGGCAAGCTCGTGCGCACGCGCGACGCGGCGGGCGTCTACCGCTTCTCGCCAGCGGCCTGAGTCACGCGGGAACGGGGATCCCGGCGGCCCCACGCCGGGCATGAGGTACGATTAAGAATCGTTCTCATTTGCATTGCATGATGATCCCTGCCCGCTCGTTCCCCCTCCATCCGCTGGCACGCGCGCTGCGCACCGGCTTCATGGCCTCGCTCGCCGCGGCCTCTGCACCTCTCTTCGCGCAAACCGTCGCGCCCGCACCCGCCGCTGCATCGGCGCCGATGAAGGAAGCCTTGCTCGCCCCCATCGTCGTGAAGGGCCAGCAGGCCCGCGAGCCGGCCCAGACCACCGACACCTACACGACCGAGAGCACACGCACCGCCACGCCGCTCGCGATCTCGCCGCGCGAGACGCCGCAGTCGGTCACGGTCATCACCCGCCAGCGCCTCGACGACGAAGGCCTGCAGAGCATCAGCGACGTGGTCGGCCGCACCACCGGCCTGTCGGTCAACCAGTACGAGACGCACCGCGCCGACTTCACCTCGCGCGGCTTCCGCGTGAGCAACCTGCAGGTCGACGGCGTGCCCACGAGCTGGGACCCGGCCTGGAGCTCGGGCGAGGTGCAGACCAGCCTGGCCATCTTCGACCGCGTGGAGGTGGTGCGTGGCGCCACCGGCCTGATGACGGGCGCGGGCGAACCCTCGGCCGCGATCAACCTCGTGCGCAAGCGGCCCGGCAAGGACTTCGCCGGCACCGCCGAGGCCGGCTTCGGCCGCTGGAACAAGTGGCGCCTGCTCGGCGACGTGGGCGGCCCGCTCAACCCGGAGGGCACGCTGCGTGCACGCCTTGTCGCCGAAACCTCGGAGGGCGAGTCCTGGGTCAGGTACCGCAAGGACAAGGACTCCACGCTCTTCGGCGTGCTCGAAGCCGACCTCACCCCCCAGACCACCGCGACCTTCGGCCTGAGCCGGCAGGAAACCGACCCGACCGCGCCGATGTGGGGCGGGCTGCCGCACCGCTACACCAACGGCAGCATCATCGACTGGGACCGCTCCGCCACCACCGCGCCGAAATGGGCCGACTGGAACACCGTCTACACCAACCTCTACGCGAAGGTGCAGCACCGTCTCGACAGCGGCTGGCAGCTCAGGCTCGACTTCTCCAACGGCCACCGCACGGCAGATTCGCACCTGCTCTACGTGTCGGGCGCGCTGGCACCCGACGGCACCGGCTTTGGCACCCCGTTCGCCGGCTCCTACGTCACCGACAGCCAGCAGGACGACCTGTCGCTGAACGTCGACGGCGACTACAGGCTTTTCGGGCGCCGCCACGACCTGGCCTTCGGCCTGTCGCACTCGAAGAAGGATTTCCGCTCCGACAGCCGCACGGCCTTCTACGCCGGAGGCCAGCCGGGCATTCCCGATTTCGACGACTGGGACGGCAACTACCCCGCGCCCACGTCCTGGAGCGCCCCGTCGCTCTACCAGACAACCACCACGCGACAGGTCGGGCTCTACGGCGTGACGCGCCTGACGCTCGCCGACCCGCTGAAGCTCATCGTCGGCGGACGCCTCAGCAACTTCGAACTCGACAGCTTCAACGTCTTCGAGGGCGCCTCGTCGATCCGCGTCGAACGCGAGTTCACGCCCTATGTCGGCGTCGTGTGGGACCTGAGCCAGAACCTGTCGGGCTACGCGAGCTACACGACGATCTTCATGCCGCAGGAGCAGCAGGACATCGACGGCAAGGTGCTCGCCCCGGTCAACGGCCGCGGCGCGGAGATCGGCCTGAAGGGCGAGTTCCTGGACGGCCTGCTGCAGACCACCGCGGCGGTGTTCCACATCAAGCAGGACAAGCTCGCGTTGGAGGCCGGCCTGATCGACCGCGGCAACGGCCCCGAGCCCTACTACGTCGCGGCCGATGGCGCCACCAGCCGTGGCTTCGAGGTGGAAGTGGCCGGCGAGCTGGCGCGCGGGTGGCGGGCCAGCATCGGCTACACCCAGTTCAAGGCCACCGTGGCCGACGGCACCGACTTCAACTCGATCTACCCGCGCAAGGTGCTGCGCGCGTTCACCACCTACCGGCTGCCGCTCGCCGCGGCGAAGCTGACGCTGGGCGGCGGGGTGTCGTGGGAGAGCCGCACCTACACCCCCACCCCGAGCGGCGACATCGAGCAGAAGGCCCACGCCCTGGCCAACCTGATGGCCCGCGCCGAGCTGAGCAAGGCGCTGGCGCTGCAGGTCAACGTCGACAACCTGTTCGACGAAGAGTCCTTCGGCATGTTCTCGGCCTTCAACGCCAAGACCTACCACGCCCCGCGCAACATCCGCGCGACCTTGAGCTACAAGTTCTGACGCAGCGGCCTAGCCGCGGTAGGCCTTGAACACGTCGCGCAGCGTGGGCGCGGCACGGGTGGTCGGCTGGGACAGCGACCGCTCGATCTCATTCAGGTGGCGCTTCATCTCGGTGGCCGCCGCAGCACCCGAGTCGCCCTTGCCGATCACCTGCAGCAGCGTGCGGTGGCTGTGCGCCACGCACATTGGCTCGCCCGGCGCCTTGTAGAGCGCCATCAGCAACGAGGTGGTGGGCAGGAGTTCTTCCAGCAGCCTCACGAAGATCGGGTTGCCGCTCATCTGCGCGAGCTTCAGGTGGAACTCGCCCGAGAGTCGGATAGCCTCCTGCTTGTCCTGCGCCTTCGTCGCGCGCGCTTCGGCGTCGACGATCTGCTTCAGCTCGCCCAGCTGGGCTGCGTCCAGCCGGCCGGCCAGCCGCCGCGCCACCTCGCACTCGACCACGCGGCGGGCGTCGAACACATGCTCGCCGTCGCGACGCGTGGGCTCGGGCACCTGCGCGCCGCGGTTGGGGCGCAGCACGATCACGTTGTCTTGTGCGAGCCGGTGCAGCGCCTGGCGCACCAGCGTGCGCGAGACGGCAAAGGTTTCGGCCAGCTCTTCCTCGCGCAGGCGCATGCCGGGCGGCAGGCGGTGGTCGATCACGGCGGCGTAGATCGCGTCGTAGACACGATCGGCGGCCATCACCGGTTCGTCAGTCTCGGGCGTGCGCGGTCGGGGCATGCGGCATTGTCACGCGCGCACCGGCTGCCGCTTCAGCAGCCGGATCAACAGCAGCGTGCCCCCCATCACCGCGAACGACACCACGGTCGTCACCGTGCCCAGCGCATAGATCGCCGGCGTGGTGACCGTGCTGGTGAGGCCCTGCAACTCGAGCGGCAGGGTGTTGACGTCGCCGATCGCCTGGGAGGTGCGGGCGATCTCGTCCCAGCTCAGCGTGAAGCCGAACATGCCCACGCCGACGAGGCTGGGCGCGATCAGCGGCAGCACCACGTGGCGGAAGCTCTGCCAGGGCGTGGCGCCCAGGTCGTCGGCCGCTTCTTCATACGCCGGGTTGAAGCGGTTGAAGACGGCCAGCATGATCAGGAGGCCGAAGGGCAGCGTCCAGGTGAGGTGCGCGCCGAGCGCCGAGGTGTAGAGGCCCATCGCGGTGCCATAACCTTCGAGCCATCCGCCGAGGCCGATGGACTCCAATCCGCTCTTGAGCGCGGTGTCGATCAGGCGGAACTGCAGGCCGATGCCGAGCGAGACCACGATCGACGGCATGATGAGGCTCGCCACCGAGGTGTAGAAGAGCAGCCCCGAGCCCTTGAACCTCTTGCGGAAGGCGAGCCCCGCGCCGAGCGACAGCAGCACGGTGAAGAGCATCACCACCGTGCCCAGCGCCACCGAGCGGCGGAAGGCGGCGGCGATGTCGACCACGCCCATGCCTTCCCACAGCTTGCCGAACCAGTGGAAAGACACGCCGCGCATCGGGAAGGTCAGGCCGCCCTCCGGCCCCTGGAAGCTCAGCACGAAGATGGTGAACATCGGGCCGTAGAGAAACACCACGAAGAGGCCGAACACGGCCGCGAGGGCGTAGAAGCTGCCGGGGCGCTTTTCTTGGGTCATGACGCTTCGTTCATCTCACAGCTCCTTGCGGATGTCGACGAGCTTCGTGAGGCCCCAGATCATCATGAGGGTCACGATCAGGAGGATCACCGCATTGGCTGCCGCCATCGGGAACTGCAGGTAGCTGGTCTGCACCTGGATGATCTTGCCGACCGAGGCGATCTGCTGCCCGCCCATCACGCCGATGGTGACGAAGTCGCCCATCACGATGGTGATGACGAAGATCGAGCCGATGATGATGCCGGTGCGGCTGAGCGGCACGATCACGTTCCAGGTGGTCTGCCAGCCGGTCGCGCCGTTGTCGCGTGCGGCCTCGAGCAGCGCACGGTCGATGCGCATCATCGAGTTGAAGATGGGCACGATCATGAACATGGTGTACAGGTGCACGAAGGCGAGCACGACCGAGAAGTCGCTGAAGAGCAGCCACTCGATGGGCGTGTCGATCAGCCCGGCGCCCTGCAGGCCCTGGTTGATGACCCCGTTGCGCCCGAGCAGGGGCACCCACGAAATCATGCGGATCACGTTCGACGTCCAGAACGGGATGGTGCAGAGGATGAAGAGCAGCGTCTGCGCGCCCACCGAGCGCACGTGGAAGGCGAGGAAGTACGCCACCGTGAAGCCGACCACGAGCGTGATCAGCCAGACGAGGAAGCAGAACTTGAGCGTGGAGAGGTAGGTCTTCAGCGTGACGCAGAGCTCGTCGGTGTTCGCGCAGCCGTTGAAGACGTCGATGTAGTTCTGTGCGGTGAAGGCGGGGATCAGCTCGTAGTCGGTCGCGCGCCAGAAACTCACGATCGCCACCAGCACCAGGGGCAGGACCAGGAAGAGCACGAAGACCAGCGTGAACGGCGTCGCCTGCAGCCAGGCGTTCAGTCGGAAGGTCTTCGTGCTCATGCGTGCTCAGCCGGTCAGGCGGCCACGAACTCGTTCCACTTCTGGACCATGTACGCGTTCTCGTCCATGATCGCGTTCCAGCAGGCGATGCCGCCCATGCGCTGCTCGTAGCTGCCGCCGTCGCGCACGCTGCCCGCCTTGGCGAGCAGGTCGCCGTTGGGCGACTTGATGTCCTGCGTGGCGGCCTTGCCTTCCATCCAGTACGCCCACTCGTAGGGCTCCATCTTGGCCTTGGCGGTCTCGAGCACGGCGCTGTAGTAGCCCTGGCGATTCAGGTACGCACCGGCCCAGCCGTCGAGGAACCAGTTGATGAACTCGTAGACCGCATCGGCCTTCTTGCCGGTGACGCTCTTGGGCACGCCGAAGCCCGCGGCCCAGGCGCGATAGCCTTCCTTCAGCGGCTGGAAGGTGCAGGCGATGCCCTTGGTGCGCACGGCGGTGACGGCCGGCGACCACATCGACTGGATCACCACCTCGCCCGAGGCCATGAGGTTCACGCTCTCGTTGAAGTCTTTCCAGAGCGCGCGGAACTGGCCGGCCTTCTTGGCTTCGATCAAGGTCTTGATCGTGAGGTCGATCTCCTTCTTGGTCATGTTGCCCTTGTCGGGGTACTTGTAGATGCCCGAGGCCTCGACCACCATCGCCGCGTCCATGATGCCGATCGAGGGGATGTTGAGGATGGCCGCCTTGCCCTTGAACTCGGGGTTGAGCAGCTCCTTCCACGACTCGAT
>DASWSY010000726.1:0-2607 GCA_036402415.1 Rhizobacter sp.
CACAGCATGCTGGAGTACCCGCTGTGGTACGCCTACTTCCTGCTGCCGACGGCCTTCGCACTGGGCATCTGTCTCGCACATTCGGCGCCACCGGAATCGGCTGCCAGCTCCGGCCCGGCGCCCCGCTGGGCGCGGCCGGCGCTACTCGCGGCTGCGATGGCGATCGTTGTTGGCACGGTGTTCTCGTTCTTCGACTACCTCAAGGTCACCCGCATCTTCTCCGTCGACGACGACGACACCACGTCGCTCTCGTACCGCATCGCCGAAGGCCAGAAGAGCGTCTTCTTCGCCCACCACGCCGACTACGCCGCCGCCACCGTGGCCACGCATCCGTCGACGGCGTGGACCGCCTTCCGCCGCGCGCCGCACCTGCTGCTCGACACCCGACTGATGATGGCCTGGGCCAAGGCGTATGCGGAGAAGGGCGACGTGGAGCGTGCGCGCTACATCGCCGACCGTTTGCGCGAGTTCCGCAACCCCGACTCGGCGGAGTTCTTCGCCGAGTGCGAAGCGAAGCGGCCCGAGGGAGTGCCGGCGCCCTTCCAGTGCACGCCGGCCACGCGCAAGTTCACTTACCAGGACTTCAAGCTGCGCTGAACGAGATCAAGCGGGCGCCACCCAGTCGCCCGACTTGCCGCCGTGCTTTTCCAGCACACGGATCTCGCCCATCACCATGCCGCGGTCGGCCGCCTTGCACATGTCGTAGATGGTGAGCAGGCCCACCTGCACGGCCGTCAGCGCCTCCATCTCGACGCCCGTGCGGCCAAGCGTCTCGACCTGCGCGGTGCAGCGTACGAGCGATGCCGCCGCGTCGACCTCGAACTCCACCGCCACCTTGGTGATCGGCAGCGGATGGCATAGCGGGATCAGCTCCGCCGTGCGCTTGCTCGCCTGGATGGCGGCGATGCGTGCAATGCCCAGCACGTCGCCCTTCTTCGCCGTGCCCGACTGGATGAGCGCCAGTGTCGCCGGCAGCATGCGGATCACCCCGCTCGCGCGCGCGATGCGGTGCGTCTCGGCCTTGGCCGACACGTCGACCATGTGCGCCTGCCCCTGCGCATCGAAATGCGTGAGCGGCGAGCCCGATGAAGGAGATGGCACGGGTGCAGGCATGGTCGGGAAACGAAGGAGCAACGTGGCGCTGGCATGATAGTCGCCGGCCGGTCGAACCTTCCCGCGCGACGCGGCTCCAATCCGCACAACGCTGCTCCCCGACTTGCTGAACTCCGTCTTCTCCCGCCGCCCCGTGGCGCGCCTGCTGGCCACACTGTGCGCGACCAGCCTGCTCGCGGGCGCCGCCCCGCCGGTGCTCGCGCAGAACCGCCTGCCGGCGCTGGGCGAGACCGCCTCCGAAGACCTCAGTGTCGGCAGCGAGCGCCGCCTGGGCGACCAGATCATGCGCGACATCCGCCGCGACCCCGACTACCTCGACGACCCGGTGCTGCTCGAATACCTGCAGTCGCTGTGGGGCCCGCTCGTCACCGCCGCGCGCCAGCGCGGCGACGTCGGCCCCGACCTCGAGCAACGCTTCGCCTGGGAAGCCTTCCTCGTGCGCGACCGCAGCGTCAACGCCTTCGCGCTGCCCGGTGGCTACGTCGGCGTGCACCTGGGCCTGATCGCGATGACCGCCACGCGCGACGAGCTCGCCTCGGTGCTGGCGCACGAGCTCACCCACGTCACGCAGCGCCACATCGCCCGGTCGATGGCCAACAGCCAGCGCCAGTCGATGATCGGTCTGGCCAGCATCATCCTCGGCATGATCGCCGCGAGCCGCAGCACGCGCATGGACGGCGCCAACGCGCTCATCACCGGCGGCCAGGCGGTGGCGGTGCAGGGCCAGCTCAACTTCTCGCGCGATGCCGAGCGCGAGGCCGACCGCATCGGCTTCTCGGTGATGACGCAGGCCGGCTTTGCGCCGGGTGGCATGGCGGCCATGTTCGAGAAGCTCGAAAACAACTCGCGGCTCAACGACAGCGGCGGCTTCCCCTACCTGCGCACCCACCCGCTCAACGCCGAGCGCATCGGCGAAGCACGCTCACGCGTGGGCACCTCGGCGCCGGCCGCGTCGTCCGGCATGCTGGCCCACACCGCCGCGCAGGCACGCGCCAAGGTGCTGATGGACAGCCGCATCGATGCCCTGCGCCGCTGGCAGGCGCTCGACGCGCCCGCCAGTGCGCCGCCGGCCGAGCGTCTGCTGGCCGGCTATGCCAGTGCCCTCGCTTCGACCGTGTTGCGCGACTGGCCCCGTGCCGACGCGTCCTTGCAGCAGGCCCTCGCGGCCGCGCGCGGCGATGCGCGCGCGACGCGCGACGTGGTGCTGCTGCAGGCGCAGTCGCTGCTCGCACGGGGCGAGGCCGAGCGCGCCGGCGAGGTGCTCAAGCCCTACGCAAAGGCTGAGGGCGAGCCGTCTTCGCGGGCGGTGATGCTGCTCTCGGCGCAGTCGGCGATGGGGCGTGACAAGGCCGTCCTGCAGCGCAGCGCCGAAGAGCTGCAGACCTGGGTCTCCTTGCACCCGCAGGACGCCACGGTCTGGTCCCAGCTCGGCCGCGCCTGGGAACGGCTCGACCAGCCCTTGCGTGCGCTGCGCGCCGAAGCCGAGTCGCGCAT
>DASWSY010000727.1:0-6984 GCA_036402415.1 Rhizobacter sp.
CGCTACGGCTTCAAGACCTGGAAGCGCGAGCTCGAAGAGGCGCTCGGCACGGGCGGCGCCGCCGAGGCGCCGGTGGTGCTCGACAACCCGACGCCCATGCTCTCCCGTCAGCCCATCAACCGCAGCTACACCACGGTGCTCACGCCCGAGGCGCTGGAGCTGTGGGCCGACAAGGTCGAGTCTGCGCCGCTTGCGGCGATCGACACCGAAACCGATTCGCTCGACCCGATGGCCGCGCAGATCGTGGGCATCTCCCTCAGCGTGAGCCCGGGCGAAGCGGCCTACATCCCGCTGCGCCACAGCTACGCCGGCGCGCCCGACCAGCTGCCGGTGGAGACGGTGCTCGCCCGCCTGAAACCCTGGCTGGAAAACGCCGACGCGCCCAAGCTCGGCCAGAACCTCAAGTACGACAGCCACGTGTTCGCCAACGCCGGCATCACCGTGCGCGGCTACGTGCACGACACGCTCCTGCAGAGCTACGTGCTCGAAGCCCACAAGCCGCACGGCCTCGACAGCCTGGCGCAGCGCCACCTCGGCCGCGCGGGCCTCTCGTACGAAGACGTGTGCGGCAAGGGCGCGCACCAGATCCCGTTCGCGCAGGTCGACATCGAGCGCGCCGCCGAATACTCCTGCGAAGACAGCGAGATGACGCTGCAGGTGCACCAGACGCTGTGGCCGCAGGTCGAGGCCGAGAAGGGCCTGCGCTTCGTGTACGAAAAGATCGAGATGCCGGTCACGCACATCCTGCAGCGCATCGAGCGCAACGGCGTGCTGATCGACCCGGCGCGGCTCGCGCAGCAGAGCCAGCAGCTCGGCGAACGCATGCTGCAGCTCGAACGCGAGGCGCACGAGCTTGCCGGCCAGCCCTTCAACATGGGCAGCCCCAAGCAGATCGGCGAGATCCTCTTCGGCAAGCTCGGCCTGCCGGTGATCAAGAAGACCGCGAGCGGCACGCCCAGCACCGACGAGGAGGTGCTCGACAAGCTGGCCGAGGACTACCCGCTGCCGGCCAAGCTGCTGGAGCACCGTTCGCTGTCCAAGCTCAAGGGCACCTACACCGACAAGCTGCCGCTGATGGTCAACCCGCACACCGGGCGTGTGCACACCAACTACGCGCAGGCGGTGGCGGTGACGGGGCGCCTGTCGAGCAACGAGCCCAACCTGCAGAACATCCCGATCCGCACCGCCGAAGGGCGGCGCGTGCGCGAGGCCTTCATCGCGCCGCCGGGCCGCGTGATCGTGAGCGCCGATTACTCGCAGATCGAGCTGCGCATCATGGCCGACATCTCCGGCGACGAGAACCTGCTGCGTGCCTTCGCCGAGGGCATGGACGTGCACCGCGCCACCGCGAGCGAGGTGTTCGGCATCGCCCCCGAGGCGGTGACGAGCGAGCAGCGCCGCTACGCCAAGACCATCAACTTCGGGCTCATCTACGGCATGGGCGCGTTCGGGCTGGCGTCCAGCCTGGGCATCGAACGCAGTGCCGCCACGCAGTACATCGACCGCTATTTCACCCGCTACCCGGGCGTGAAGCGCTATATGGACGAGACGAAAACCTCGGCACGTGAGAAGGGTTATGTTGAGACGCTCTTCGGCCGGCGCATCTACCTGCCCGAGATCAACGGGGGCAGCGGCCCGCGCAAGGCCGGTGCCGAGCGCCAGGCGATCAACGCGCCCATGCAGGGCACCGCGGCCGACCTCGTCAAGCTCGCGATGATCGCGGTGCAGGCGGCGCTCGACGAACAGCAGAAGCAGACGCTCATGGTCATGCAGGTGCACGACGAACTGGTGTTCGAGGTGCCCGAGGCCGAGCTCGAATGGGTGCGCGCCGAGGTGCCGCGGCTCATGGCCGGCGTGGCCCAGCTCAAGGTGCCGCTGCTGGCGGAGGTGGGGGTCGGCCCGAACTGGGACGAGGCGCACTGAGCGCCCGCGGCACACCGTCCGCATGTAAGAACTTGCAGTATCCGGCCGCGCCCTGCGGTCGACAATCGCGCGCTCCAAGACCTTTAACAAGACAAGGGAGCGGTGTGATGACACACAGGACATTCGAAGGACCGCCCGCCGCACGCCGTGCGTGCCGGGGGCTGGGCACGCTGGCGTTGGTCGCCGCGATCGGGCAGGGCGGCTGCTCGCACACGCCGGCCGCGCCGGCGCCCGGCTCCGCACCGGCGGACGAGACGCCGAGGCAGCTCGCCATCCATGGCTTCAACTACACCGATGCCTACATCGACCAGTTCTGGGTCAGCATCGACGGCTCGGAGAAGCTGCGGGTGACGCCACCTCGCGCGGCGAGCGGCCGGACCGCCTGCTGCCTGGCGCTGCGCCGCGATACGCCACTGCCCGAGCGCCTGCAGGTCGCCTGGGCGCGGGTGGTCGACGGGCGCGAGCGTTGGTGCAGCAGCACCGTGCGCATCGAGCGCCATGCCGCGGAGCCGCCGAACGCGCTGGCCGTGCACTTCCTGCCCGGCGACCGGGTGGAAGTCGCGACGGCGCAGGGCTATCCGCGCGTGACGCGCCCGACGGCGGCCGCCTCACCGGCGGAGGGTGCCAACAAGGCCGAATGCCGCACGGGCGGTACCGAGCACTGACCGCGGCCGCGCCGGTTTTTCGACCTCATCGGGCTGCGATGGCGGCGGCGGGCTCGTTCAGCACGAAACCGGTCACGTCGTCGAGCACCGTCGACATCCACCGCAGCGACCACGCCATCGAAGCGACCAGCGTCACGTGGTCCACGCCCTCGTAGAGCTTCACCTGCACCGGTGCGCCCACCGCCTTCAGGCGTTCGGCCATCTGCTCGGTGTTGCGCACCGGGTTGACGAGGTGGTCGTTGTGGGCCGCGCCGAGGAAGGCGCGCGGCGCGTCGCGGCGCACGTAGTCGATGGGCTGCGTGCCGGGCGGGTAGTCGGGGTGGTGGAACACCACCTGCGCCTGCGGGTTGGACACGGGCAGGAATTCGTAGGGCCCCGCCAGGCCGATCCAGCCGGCCAGCGCTGCGGGTGAGTGGCCTTGCGCCTTCAGCCAGCGCTCGTCGAGCGCGACCATCGCGGCGTTGTAGGCGCCGGCGCTGTGGCCCATCACGTGCACCCGCTTCGGGTTGCCGCCCAGGCGCTGCGCGTCGCGCAGGGCCAGGCTCGTGGCCATCGCGCTGTCGTCGAGGAAGCCGGGGTAGCGCACCTCGGGGTAGAGGCGGTAGTCGGCGATCAGCGCGAGCACGCCGCGCGAGGCCAGCGCCTCGCCGGCGAAGGTGTACTCGGCGCGGTTGCCCCAGTGCCACGAGCCGCCGTAGAAGAACACCACCACCGGCCAGCCCCCGGCCGGCGCGGGCGTGGCGGGGCGGTAGACATCGACCTTCTGGCGCGGGTGCGGCCCGTAGCTCACGCCCTCGATGACGGCGAAGGTCGAGGAGGGCTTGAGCCGGTTGAGCCCCGAGGCGCAGCCGGCGAGCGTGGCGCCCAGGCCGAGCAGGGCGGTGCGCCGGGCGAGGCTTGCGGCCATGGGCTCAGCCTGCGAGGCGGGCCCGGTGGCGGGCGATCTGGGCGCGCACCTGTGCCGGCGCCGTGCCGCCCAGCACCTGGCGGGCATTGAGCGAGCCGGCGAGGCTCAGCACGGCGAAGACGTCGTCGCCGATGGCGGCGTTGAAGCCCTGCAGGGTGGCCAGCGGCAGCTCGGACAAGTCCTTGCCCTGGGCGATGGCCGTCTTCACCGCATGGGCCACGACCTCGTGCGCGTCGCGGAAGGGCAGGCCTTTCTTCACCAGGTAGTCGGCGAGGTCGGTGGCGGTGGCGTAGCCCTTGAGCGCGGCACGCTCCATCGCGTCCTTCTTCACCGTGATGCCGCCCACCATCTCGGCCATGATGCGCAGCGTGTCGCGCAGCGTGTCGACGGTGTCGAAGAGCGGCTCCTTGTCTTCCTGGTTGTCCTTGTTGTAGGTCAGCGGCTGACCCTTCATCAGCGTGATGAGGCCCATCAGGTGGCCCACCACCCGCCCGCTCTTGCCGCGCGCCAGTTCGGCGACGTCGGGGTTGCGCTTCTGCGGCATGATCGACGAGCCGGTGCAGTAGCGGTCGGCAAGGTCGATGAAGCCGAAGTTCTGGCTCATCCACAGCACGATCTCTTCGGCCAGGCGCGACACGTGCACCATCGTGATCGAGGCGAACGCGCTGAACTCGAGCGCGAAGTCGCGGTCGCTCACCGCATCCAGGCTGTTCTGGCACACGCCCTCGAAGCCCAGCGTCTTCGCCACGCGCTCGCGATCGAGCGGGTAGCTGGTGCCGGCGAGTGCGGCGGCGCCGAGCGGCAGCTGGTTCACGCGCTTCCTCACGTCGGCCAGGCGCTCGGCATCACGCTTGAACATCTCCACGTAGGCCAGCAGGTGGTGCGCGAAGCTCACCGGCTGCGCCACCTGCATGTGCGTGAAGCCGGGCAGGATGGTGTCGACGTTCTGCTCGGCCACGTCGACGAGCGACTTCTGCATGCCGGCCAGCAGCGGCGCCAGCGCATCGATCTCGTCGCGCAGCCACAGGCGCACGTCGGTCGCCACCTGGTCGTTGCGCGAGCGGCCGGTGTGCAGGCGCTTGCCGGCGTCGCCCACCAGCGTGGTGAGGCGGGCCTCGATGTTGAGGTGCACGTCTTCGAGGTCGAGCTTCCACTCGAAGCTGCCGGCTTCGATCTCGCTCTTGATCTGCGCCATGCCGCGCTGGATGTCGGCGAGGTCCTGCGCACCGATCACGCCTTGCGCGGCCAGCATCTCGGCGTGGGCCAGGCTGCCGGCGATGTCGGCCTTCCACAGGCGCTTGTCGAAGTCGACGCTCGCGGTGTAGCGCTTGACCAGCTCGCTCATCGGCTCGGAGAAGAGCGCGGACCAGGCTTGGGATTTCTTGTCGAGTTGGTTCGATGACATGGGGACGTGGCGCGTGTAACGCTGTGTGTGTGCGGTTGCCGGGGGGCGTGTCTTGGCGACAATCGCGGGACGGCGCGGCGACCGCGCAGCTTCGAGATTCGAGAGCGGCCGATTCTATTCGGCCACCCCGCCCGACATGCCTTCGCACGACCCCAACGACCTCCAGCATGCGCCGAGCCGACCGGCCCGCCGCGGCGCCGAGGGTCCTGGTCTGCCTGACACGGGCAGCACGGTAGGCAGCAGCCTCTTCGGGCCCACCGGCTTCGGGCCGTACGACGCCGATGGCGCGGCGTCTCCGGGGGCCGGATCGGCGTTCGACGTCTGCCACGTCGGCGTGGTGCTGCGGGCGCTGCTCTTCGTGCACGTCACGCTCGCGGTGGCGGTCAGTTTCGGGGCGGCCGACTTCGCGGCCTGGCTCACGCTCGTGGCGGTGGCTGCGGGCATCGCCTTGCCGGCGCTGCTGCTGTGGCTCGTGCTGGCCTGTGTGCTCAAGCGCCTGCTGGCCCGCCTGCCGGCGGTGGGGCAATGGGCGGCGGCGCTGCTGCTGGGTGCCGCCAGCGGCGTCTTCGGCTGGGGCCTGCAGGCCGCCGGCGGGCTGGGCCCGGTGGGCGGCCGTTTCTCGTGGGTGCCGCCGTCGCTGGCCGGCGCGCTGCTGGCCGCCGCGATGTTCTACTGGCTCACGCTGCGCGCCCGCGCGCGCCTGCCGGCCGACACGACCGCACGGCTCGCCGAGCTGCAGTCGCGCATCCGCCCGCACTTCCTCTTCAACACGCTCAACACCGCCATCACGCTCGCGCGGCTCGACCCGGCGCGCACCGAGGGGCTGCTCGAAGACCTGGCCGAGCTCTTCCGCGTGGCCCTCACCGACAGCGGTGCCTCGGTCACGCTCGCCGAGGAGGTGTCGCTCGCACAGCGCTACCTCGCCATCGAGCAGGTGCGCTTCGGCGAACGCCTGCAGGTGAGCTGGGAGCTCGACGATGACGCCGGCACCGCGCGCGTGCCGCCGCTCCTGCTGCAGCCGCTGGTCGAGAACGCCGTGCGCCATGGTGTGGAGCCCGCACCCGACGGCGGCGTGGTGCGCATCCGCACGCGGGTGAAGCGCGCGCATGCGGTGGTCACGATCGTCAACTCGGTGCCCCGGCAGCCGTCACGCCCGGGCAACGGCATTGCGCTGCGCAACGTGCGCGAGCGCCTGCGCCTCATGCACGACGTGGCCGCGCAGTTCGAGACCCATACCGACAAGGACTTCTTCCGCGTGCAGATCGTGGTGCCGCTATGAGCAACGAACTCCGGGTCCTGGTGGTCGACGACGAAGAGCTGGCGCGCCTGCGCCTGCGCGGCCTGGTCAACGATTGCCCCGCGCCCAAGGCCCTGGTGGTGGGCGAGGCGGCCAACGCGAGCCAGGCGCTCGTGTGGCTGGCAGCGCAGGCCTGCGACCTGGTGCTGCTCGACATCCACATGCCGGGGCTCGACGGCACGCAGCTCGCGGCGCGCATCAATCAGTTGCCCCGGCCGCCGGCCATCGTCTTCGTGACGGCGCATGCCGAGCACGCGCTGCAGGCCTTCGATCTCGAAGCGGTCGACTACCTCACCAAGCCGGTGCGGCGCGAGCGCCTGCACGCGGCCTTGCAGCGCGTGGCGCAGCGTGTGGGCCACAGCCGGCCCGAGGCTCCGGCCGACGACCCGGTGATCGTGGTCAGCGAGCTGGGCCGCAAGGTGCGCGTGCCGGTGTCCGAGGTGCTCTACCTCAAGGCCGAGCTCAAGTACGTGACGCTGCGAACCGCCACCCACACGCACGTGCTCGACGACGCACTGACCGACCTCGAGCAGCGCCTGGGCGACCGTTTCCTGCGCATCCACCGCAACGCGCTGGTGGCGCGCAAGGCGCTGCACGCGCTCGAGCGCCGGCTGCTGCCCGCCGAGGGCGAGGAAGAGGCCGCAGAAGGCTGGGTGGTGCGCGTGGCGCCGGTCGACGAATGGCTGGTGGTGTCGCGCCGCCAGGTGTCGGCGGTGAAGGAAGCGATTGCAGAGGGGGGCTTGTGAACGACAACAACGATGACGCACAAGGCACAGGCGGCGAAGAC
>DASWSY010000728.1:0-1886 GCA_036402415.1 Rhizobacter sp.
CGATGAGCGCGGTGCCAGGCTCGCCCACGCCGCCGGGCTTTTCCGTGCTGGGCACGAGCACGGTCACCATCTCGGGCGTCTCGTTCATGCGCAGCAGCCGGTAGTTGTGGAAGTTGGTCTGCTGCACACGCCCCTTGTCGACCGTGATCTCGCCGTAGAGCGCGGCCGTGAGGCCGAAGACGATGCTCGACTGGACCTGCGCTTCCACCGTGTCGGGGTTGACCATGCGGCCGAGGTCGGCGACCGTCGTCACCTTGTGCACCGTGATCTCGTTGTTCTTCAACGAGATCTCGGCCACCATCGCCATGTAGGTGTCGTAGCCTTCCATCAGGGCGATGCCGCGTGAGCGGCCGGCCGGTGCCGGCGTGCCCCAGCCGGCCTTCTCGGCGCACTGCCTGAGCACGTTGGCAAAGCGCGGCTTGTTCGCCAGCAGCGACATGCGGTACTGATACGGATCCTGCTTCGCATTCACCGCCAGCTCGTCGATGAAGGTCTCGTTGGCAAACGCGTTGAGCGCGTGGCTCACGCTGCGCCAGTAGCCCACGCGCAGGCCGGCGTCGTGCTTCAGGATCTCGTGCTTGGTCGCCGGGATCTCGTACGCCGCCATCGCCGCTTCCGTCATCAGCGGGTCCTGCACCGGCGCGGGCAGGCCGAAGACCCGGCCGGTGACCGACTGCGAGGTCATGCGGAAGGTCATGGCGGTGGGCTTGCCGTCGTCGCCGATGGCCGCGGCCAGGTGGTGCACCGACTGCGGCCGGTAGAAGTCGTGCGTCATGTCGTCTTCGCGCGTCCACACGAGCTTGACCGGCTTGCCGACCGCCTTGCTGATCTGCGCGGCCTGGATGATGAAGTCGATGTCGATTCGGCGCCCGAAACCGCCGCCGAGGAAGGTGGTCTTGAGGGTCACGTTCTCGACCGGCACGCCCACGACCTTGGCGACGGTGCCCGCGGCAGCGTCCTGCCACTGCGTGGGGCCGATCAGGTCGACGCGGTTGTCGTGCACGTGGGCGGTGAAGTTCATCGGCTCCAGCGGCGCGTGCGACAGGAGCGGCATCACGTACTCGGCCTTGTGCACCTTGGTCGCCGCCTTGATCACCGCATCGGCATCGCCGGCCTTGGGCAGGGGCAGGGGCTTGGCACCCTCGGCCACCGCGGCGGCCTTGATGCTCGCGAGCATGCTCTTGTCGCTGAGCGCGGCGCCCGCGCCTTCGTCCCACTCGATCTTCAGGCCCGAGCGGGCCTTGTTGGCGTGCCACCAGGTGTCGGCCACCACGGCCACGCCGTCGGGGATCTGCACCACGTCGATCACGCCGGGCATCTTCTTGGCGGCACTGGCGTCGAGGCTCTTGACCTTGCCGCCGATCACCGGGCACTGCTCCAGCGCGGCGTAGACCATGCCCGGCAGCTTGACGTCGATGCCGAACTCGGCGGTGCCGTTGGTCTTGGCCGGTGTGTCGAGGCGCCTGGTCGGCTTGCCGACGATGCGGAAGTCCTTCGGGTCTTTCAGCTTGGGGCTTTGCGGCACCGGCAGGCGGGCGGCGTCGGCGGCGAGCTGGCCGTAGGTGGCCTTCTTGCCCTTGGGGCCGAGCACCATGCCGTTCTCGGCGCGGAGCTGGTCTTCCGGAATGTTCCATTTCAGCGCAGCAGCGCTCACGAGCATCATGCGCACCTGGGCGCCTGCCACGCGCAGCTTGTCCCAGCCGTCACGCACGGAGGTGGAGCCGCCGGTGAGCTGCGGGCCACCCAGCAGGGCGTTGCCGTAGATCTTGCCGTTGGGCGGCGCCATCGCGACGCGGATGGTCTTGAGGTCGACGTTGAGCTCTTCGGCGATGAGCATGGGCATGGAGGTGTAGACCCCCTGGCCCATCTCGGAGCGGGCCGAGATC